>NZ_JBEYZW010000001.1:0-236962 GCF_040646215.1 Streptomyces sp. NPDC046215
GGAGCCCGACGCCTGGGCGCTGGGCCTGGCGGCCGTGCCCGTCGCCGACTACGTGACGGCCTATCACGACGAGATGGAGGCGCTGAAGGCCCTGGCCGACACCCCCGGCCGGTAGGGCGCGGACGCCGCGTGCCGCCGCATCACCACGCACCCGCACCCGCACCCGATCCCGCACGGCGGGCTCGGGCGCGGGCTCGGTACCGCATTCACCCCGACGCACCACACCCGCCGGGTTGGGCAACGAACACCGCGCCGTCACACCGCGCCCGGCCAACAGGCCACCGGCACCGCACCGGCACGCCACCCCCGGCCGACAGGCCACCGGCACCGTGGTCGCCGCACCCCCGGGCCGGTTCCGGCGCGGGCGGTCACCGCGACCCGGCGCGCGGTCGCCAGTCCGGGCGCAGGGCGCCCAGCGGGCCTCGCCCGGGGCTGGCGGCCGAGCTGCGCGTCGTGGTCGCCGCACCACCGCGCCGGTTCCGGCGCGGGCGCCGCGCGCTCACGCCGCCCGCGCACCCGGGCATCGCGCCGAAGCGCCCGGCTCGGCGCCGGATCCTGCCCCACCGGCCGAGCCCGCACAGCCACGTCCTCGCCGGACGGCGAGCGGCTGCGCCGTGCGCTCTGCCGTTGCACGATGAGGGAATGCTGCTGGCCGAGATCGCCCGGGTGTCCCGCGAGGTCGCCGCGACGAGCGCGCGGTCGCGGAAGACGGCGCTGCTGGCCGATCTGTTCCGGTCGGCCGGTCCCGGCGAGGCGCCGACCGTCATCGCCTACCTGGCGGGGCGGCTGCCGCAGGGCCGGGTCGGGATCGGCTGGAGCGTCCTGCGGGACGCCCCCGCCCCGGCCGCCGAGCCCACCCTGACCGTGGAGGACGTGGGCCGGGCGGTCGACGCCGTCGCGGCCGTCGCGGGCAAGGGCGCGCAGGGCGAACGCAAGCGGCACGTCCACGCGCTGATGGGTGCGGCGACCGAGGAGGAGCAGCGGTTCCTGCGGGGGCTGTTCGGCGGTGAGCTGCGTCAGGGCGCGCTCGACGCGCTGGCCGTCGAGGGGCTGGCCGCGGCGGCGGGCGCCCCGCCGGCCGAGGTGCGGCGGGCGGTGATGCTCGGCGGGTCGACGGGCGCGGTCGCGCGGGAGCTGCTGGCGCGGGGCCCCTCGGCGCTGGCGGACTTCCGGCTGGAGGTGGGCCGTCCGGTGCTGCCGATGCTGGCGCACACCGCCAAGGACGTGGACGAGGCCGTGGACCGGCTCGGGCCGTGCGCGGTGGAGGAGAAGCTCGACGGCATCCGGGTGCAGGTGCACCGGGACGGCACACGGGTGCGGGTCTTCACCCGCACGCTGGAGGAGATCACCGAGCGGCTGCCGGAGCTGGCGCGGGTGGCGCGGGAGCTGCCGGTGACCCGGGCCGTGCTGGACGGTGAGGTGATCGCCCTGGACGGCGAGGGCCGGCCGCGGCCGTTCCAGGAGACCGCGGGCCGGGTCGGCTCCCGGCGGGACGTGGCGGGGGCCAGTACGGCGCTGCCGCTGTCGCCGGTCTTCTTCGACCTGCTGGCCGTGGACGGCCGTGACCTGCTGGCGCTGCCGGTGTCCGCGCGCCACGCGGAGCTGGCGCGGGTGGTGCCGGAGCCGCTGCGGGTGCGGCGGCTGGTGGTGGCGGACCCGTCCGCCGAGGGGGTGCGGGCGGCGGCGCGGGAGTTCGCGGCGGAGGTGCTGCGGCGCGGCCACGAGGGGGTGGTCGTCAAGGGCCTCGACGCCCCGTACAGCGCGGGGCGGCGCGGGGCGTCCTGGCTGAAGGTCAAACCGGTGCACACCCTCGACCTGGTGGTGCTGGCGGCCGAGTGGGGGCACGGCCGGCGGACGGGCAAGCTGTCGAACCTGCACTTGGGGGCGCGGCGCCCGGACGGGTCGTTCGCGATGCTCGGCAAGACGTTCAAGGGGCTGACGGACGCCCTGCTGGCGTGGCAGACCGAGCGGTTGCGGGCGCTGGCGGTCTCCGACGACGGGTTCGTGGTCACCGTGCGGCCGGAGCTCGTCGTGGAGATCGCCTACGACGGCCTCCAGCGGTCCTCCCGGTACCCGGCGGGGGTGACGCTGCGGTTCGCGCGCGTGGTGCGGTACCGGGAGGACAAGACGGCGGCCGAGGCGGACACGGTGGAGACGGTGCTGGCCGCCCACCCGGGCTCCGGCCCGCCGCCGGACGGCCCGGAGTGAGCCGCCGCCCCGGGCCGTCCGGCGGGCGGGGGTGCCTCAGCGGTTGACGTTCACCGTGCCCGGGCACAGGCGGCGCGGTTCCTTGTCGCCGCGCAGCTTCGCGTCGACGCACCCCCCGGGCAGCCCCTCGTGGGCGGTCGTGCCGAAGTTGGCGGTGACGGTGAGGGTGCCGTCACCGAAGACGGTGCGCTGGACGGTGCGCTCGGGGTTCAGGGTGCGGAAGCCGGTCATGGCCTCGGTGCCGGCGGCCTCATGGAGGGGTTTGAAGTACTTCTGGAGCGCGGCGAGTTCGCTGCCCCGCTCCTTGATGGACGGCCCGTCGAGGACGAAGTTGAGGGGGGTGTTGTAGAGCATCGCCAGCAGGGCGCGGGTGGTCTTCTGCTGCGGCAGCTTGTCGTAGGACAGCTCCCAGCGTTCGGTGTTGACGAGGGAATCGTGCAGGGCGGTCTCGTAGAGCGGGACGCGGTAGGCGGGGTCGTACATGGCCTTGGCGACGGCGGCGGGCAGTTCGGCGGGCTTGAAGAAGATGCCCGGGGCCTTGGCGGGCGTGTAGCCGCCCCACTTCTCCTTGTCCTTCTGGGCCTTCCAGAGGCCGTCGGCGACGGGGGTGCCGGAGCCGTGGTCGAAGGCCAGCACCTGGTTGGACCAGGCGCCCGCGGACTCCGAGCCGAGGACGAGGCGCTGCTCGCCGGACAGGCGCTTCATCCGGGCGAGCCGGTTGGCGCGGTCGCGCCCCTGGTCCATGGGGTGGGCGGTGCTGTGGTCGCGGAACAGCTCGCCGGCGGCGTCGACGTCGAGGAAGTAGCTGTCGGCGCCGTTGGCGGTCATCTTCTTGGTGCGGTCGGCCAGGTAGTGCCGGGTGGGTTCGGCCTTCTCGAACGCCTCGGAGCTGAGGTAGCAGCCGCGGTCGTGGAAGCCGGGGACGGGCTTGCCGTCGGCGCCCTCGACGCAGAAGTCGGGGTAGACCTTGTCGGGCCAGGCGGAGGTGGGGGCGTCGGAGGTCTTGGGGTCCTGGCCGTTGGCGAAGGAGTCGTACGGGCCGGCGAGGTACCCGGCCTTCTTGGCCGCGGTGACGGCGGCGGCGTCCATGGGCTTGTCGTCGGCGTCGTAGCCGAGCCACATGCGGTCCACGCCGAGCGAGCGCAGGGCGCGGACGCCCTCGGCGGTGCGGGCATCGCCCCAGGTGTAGGCGTGGAAGGCGCCGAGGAGTTTCTTGGTGGCCGGTACCGCGGCCATCTTGGCGCGCAGGCTGCCGAGCTGCCCGTGCTGCTTCAGCCAGGAGCGGTAGTCGAGGGCCGGGGCGACCGGGGAGCCGTCGGTGAGGGCGAAGGCGACGGTGTAGTCGGTGGTGCCCTCGGCGCGGGAGAAGCGGTGGGTGGCCGTCGTCAGCAGCCGGCCGTGGTCGGAGGCAGGGCGCAGGGAGGTTCCGATGTCGGTGGGGACGAGGTAGCTGACGCCGCGGCCCCCGACCGTGTAGCCCCACAGGGGCATGGTCAGCGCCGAGGACATGTCGAGGTCGCTGCCGGCGAGCTGGGCGTCGGGCCCGTTCCAGAAGGGGTCGGCGACGGGGAGGGAGAGCCCCTCGCCGCGCGGGAGCTGGAGGGCGGAGGCGGCCCGGTCGGTGCCGGTGACGGGCCAGGACAGGCTGCGGTCGGCGGCGGCCGTGGAGCGCACGGAGACGAGGAGCCGGCCCTGGTCGGCGCGGGCGGTGACGGTCAGTCCGGTGCCCGGGTACGTCCAGCGGGCGCCGTCGGCGGTGGCCGTCACCGGGGACGGGGCGCCGGGCGCGGTGGCGGCGGGGGCGGACAGCTCCACGGCCTGCCCCGCACCGGTGCGGGCGGTCACCCGCAGGGAGGTGGTGTCGACGGTGGCGGTGCCGCCGCGGACGGGGATGTCGACGAGGTGGCCGTGGACCCGGGCGGTCTGCGCGGGCCGGGGCGCGCCGTGGGCGGGTGAGGCGAGAGTGACGCACGGGAGGCTGACCGCCAGGGCCACCGCGGCGGCGCGGACGGTGCGGTGGGAAGTGAAGGAGTGCATGGGGTAGTTGATAGCGGGCTGATCTAAGAGTGTTCTAAAAACCCGTCCCGGCACAGGCGTAGGGGCCGGTGCGTGCGACCGGCGGTACGCCCCTGCTGCTCCCGCGTTCGGTGAACCGCTCCTTCTGCAAGCGGAGTTCCCGCAGGACAGTCACTCCATGGGCGCGCCGCGCCCGGGTGTGCGCGAAGGAGACGGTTGACCATGTCGCAGGAGCTCCACGCCTCCGTGTCCAACGAGCCCGACCCCCTGGCCGCTGCCACCGAACCCGGTTCGACCTTGGAGGAGCCCTCCACCGGGGCGGGGGACGCGCCGGTGCCGGCCGGTGACGACGGCGTCGAGCGGGTCGGCGGATACCGGCTGCCGGACCCGCCGGAGGCGGCCGCCCGGGCGGTGCGCGACATCGGCGAGGCGTCGTACGGGCCCCCCGCGGCGGGGCCGGAGGCCGTCCACCTGCCGGACGACCGGGTGCAGATCACCGACACCGGCGTTTACCCGTGGCGGGTGCACTGCTTCCTGGAGATCACGGCGGCGGACGGGTCGCACTGGATCGGGACGGCGTGGTTCATCGGCCCGCACACCCTGGCCACCGCCGGGCACGTGGTGCACGTCAAGCACAGCGGTGTGCCGGGCCGGGACGGCTGGGTCCGCAGCGTCACCGTCTGGCCGGGCCGCAGCGGCAACTTCAAGCCGTACGGCCCGGTGGTCGCCACCAGTTTCCGCTCGGTCCTGGGGTGGACCCGCGACGGGAGCGAGGACCACGACTACGGGGCGATCGTCCTGCCCACCGACCTGGGGAGCACGACCGGGTGGTTCGGCTTCGGCGCGTGGTCCGACGCGGATCTGCTGCAGGTCGTCGGCAACATCTCCGGCTACCCGGCCGACAAGCCGTACGCCACCCAGTGGTACGACGCGCGGCGCATCGACTCGGTGGGGCCGCACAAGGTGTACTACGACATCGACACCTTCGGCGGGCAGAGCGGCAGCGCCGTGTACCGCCTCGTCAACGGCGGCCGCTACGGCGCGGCCGTCCACGCGTACGGCGGCGGCCGGGTGAACTCGGGGACGCGCATCACCACGCCGGTGCGGGACAACTACGCGGCCTGGAAGGCGTGAGCGCCCCCGCGGGGGTGATCTCCGGAGTGGTCAGGGACGCCGCGGGCGACCCGGTCGCCGGGGCCCGCGTGGCCTTCACCGACGGCCCGCGGCCACTGCCCGACATCGCGGCCCTGACCGACGGCGAGGGCCACTTCTCCCTGGCCGCCCCGGCCGAGGGCACCTACACCCTGGCCTGCCGGACGGACGACGGCACGGCGAGCGCCGCCGTCCACATCACCGGCCGGGGCCTGCGCCCGGCGGGGGCGGTGGTGGAACTGCGCCTGGGCTAGGCGAGCTCGACAAGCCCCCGTGCGGCACAACCACGCCCCAAAGGGGCGCGGGGAACTGCGCGCCCAGCCCCCACGCACCCGCAGATGACGCACCCAGCCCCAGCACCAGCGACGGCAGCGGAGCGCCCAGGCGGAGCCGCCACGGTCACCCCCGGAACAGCTCCAGCAAGTCGGCCCGGCCGAACACCCCCGCGGCCTCGACCGCCGACGGCGCCCCCGCGTCGGGGTCGGCGCCGTGCGCGAGCAGGACGCGGACGACCTCGTCCTCGCCCTTGAAGACGGCGCCGGCGAGCGGCGTCTGGCCGCGGTCGTTGGCCCGGTTCGGGTCGGCGCCGCGCTCCAGCAGGGCCAGCACCGCGGCGGTGTGCCCGTGGTACGCGGCCAGCATGACGAGCGAGTCGCCCCGGTCGTTGGTGAGGTTGGCGGGGACGCCCGCGTCCACATAGGCGGCGAGGGTGTCGGTGTCACCGTGTCGGGCCAGGTCGAAGACCTTGCTCGCGAGCTGGAGCATCTCGGGGTCGTGCGCGGGCTCGGTTTCGGGGGTCTGCTCGGACATGGTGTGCGGTCCTCCGGGTTCGGCGTCTGGCGGCGTGTCGGTCGGTGCGGATCCAACCCTACGTACGGGCCCCGGGAAGGGAACCCACAGGCGTCGCACAGCGCGTCGGGGGCCGGGGCGGGCGCGGCCGTCCGGGTGAATCCCCGGCCCCGGCCGCGGCGTCCCGACGGGGCCCGCCGCGGGCGCGTGGTGATCGTCGCGGAACCGCTCCTGAGGCGTGTTCAAGCGGTTCACCCTTTTCAGATCGTCAGCACCTCTCACAACGAATCACCTGATTTGAACGTGGCAAAGCCTCTTCTCTGCTTTTGCCTTATTAATACTTTCTGTGAGGCTTGAGGGACTCGTGGTGACTGTCCCGACCACACAGGAGAACGTCATGATCCTTTCCATCTCCGGCGTCATCATGTTCGGTGTCGTCGCCTTCCTGTTCTTCCGCAAGGACGGCCTCAAGGCGTCGCACGGCATCGTCTGCTCCCTGTTCGGCTTCTACCTCTCGACCACGGCCCTCGCGCCCAGCATCAAGGCGGGCAGCGCGAGCCTGGCCGGGCTGCTGGGCGGTCTCAAGTTCTGACACCGCCCCGCACCCCGCGCACCGACAACAGGAGACCGATGTGGGCCGGCGCCCCCTCCCCAGCACCCTGACCGACAGCACGCCGATCGCGCGCGGGCGAGAGCTCGCGCGCTGTGCCGCCGACAACGCCGCCGACGTGTTCCACCCGCTGATCGTCATCGCCCGCGGGCTGCGCGCGTTGGCCGCTGCCGGAGGACGGCGCTGGGCCCGGCTGCCCAAGGACCGGCGGGGGCCCACCCTGCTGCTGGTGGCCTCCTGCGCGGCGATCGTCGCCCTGGTGCCCTACGGCCCGGCGCTCGCCGTGATCAGCCTGATGGTCGCGGGAGCCTGGGCCGGCCGGGAGCGCGCCCCCCGGGCCGCGGCCCCCGACGGCGAGGCGCAGGAGCGGCTCCAGGTGCTCTACGAGTCCCTGGTGCCGTACCTGTCGGTCCCGGAGGACCCGGATCCGCTCTACGCGCACGGGGGCGGCTGGGAGAAGGCGTTCACGGGGCACTCCTTCGACGACAACGGCCGGCTGGTCTCCCTGCGGCTGCGCTACCCCGCCTACTTCACCGACGGCGAGGCCGCGTCGCGGGCCAGGATCGAGCAGTTGCTCAAGGTCAAGGCGGGGCGCGGCCGGGAGTACCGGTTCGACTGGGACGAGGAGGCCAACCGCCTCACCCTCAGCGCACTGCCCCCGCTGCCCACCGACATCTGCGCCCAGCGGTTCGTGACGGCACCCGGCGAGACCGTGCTCGGCTTCACCGACCCCTCCGCCGTCCAGCGGACCCTGCCGGTGATGGACGCCGACGGGACCCGCGACGAGCCGCCCGTCGTCTGGCGCACGGGACCGCGCTCCACGGAACCCCACCTGCTGGCCCTCGGCCTGCCCGCGGGCGGCACCACCACCCTGCTGCGCTCGGTCGTCCTGCAGGCCCTGCACCACGGCGACGCGCTGATCATCGACGGCAGCGGCACGGGCGAGTACGCGTGCCTGCGCGGCCGGGAGGGCGTCCTGGCCGTCGAGTCCTCCCCCGCGGGCGCCCTGGCCATCCTGGAGTGGGCCTCCCACGAGACGGAGCGGCGGCTGGTCACCGCCAACTACGCCCGCCAGCAGGGGCGCCCGGCTCCCGAGGACATCCGCCGTCCCCTGTGGATCGTCATCGACCGGCCCACCGCGCTCAGCCACCTCGCCGCCGGTGAGGGCCGGCCCGACCCGCAGGGGCTGCTGGACGTCCCCCTGCGGCACGGCCGGGGCGCCAACGTCACGGTCGCCGTCGGCGAGCACTTCGAGAACGCCGGACTGCTCGACGGGACGCTGCTCGCGCACACCCGCGCCCGGGTGATCCTGGGCCCGGTCGCGCCCGAGCAGGTCCGTGCCGCGCTCGGCGCGCCGCCGCACACCACCCCGACCACGGACGTGCCGCCCGGCCGCGGCTACGCGCGCCTGGGCTCGGGCCCCGTCCACCGGCTACAGGTACCGGCCACCCCGGACCCCTACGACGAGGACACCACGGACGCCCAGCGGCAGGCGGTCCTCAGGCTCCTCCCCGAGCCGGACGCGCCGGTGCCGTACGTGCCGGAGCACCACCACGGCGCGCTGGAGGTCCACGCCGACGAGATCTACACGGTGGAGGTCCCCACGGACGACCTCCCGACGGGCGCCCTGCCACCGGAGGACTTCGCCTTCGGCTGCCCCGCCGACGAGGCGGCCCAGGGGCCCCGCACGGCCGCGTACCCACCCGGCGGGAGCCCGCTCCAGGACGAAACGGGCGCCGCCCCATACCCTCCTGGCGAGAGCCCGCAGCCGAACGAAACAGGCGCCGCCCCATACCCACCGGCCGAGGACTTCGCCCCGGCGGCCGCGGCTTCGGCGGGCCCGCCGGCGCCCGGCGACGACCTCCGGGACGGGGACCGCGCCACCGCGCACGCCGGCGTCATTTCTGACGAGTGCTCAGCCTTGTGCCCCCCGGACGACGTGGACCCCACAGGCAACGCACGGGACTGGACCGCACCCCCGGACCACGTCCCGGCACACACCGGCGGCGAGCCCGCGCACGACGGCCCCCCGGACGGAGAACACGTCACCACTCCCGCGAGCGGCGACCACCCCACCGACGACCCGCCCGCCTGGCCTCCGCCCCCGGAGGGCCCGCCGGCGCATCTCTACGCTGAGCCCCCGCACGACGGCCACCCGGACCGGGAACACGTCACCGCACCCACCGGCGGCGCGCCCGTGAGCGGCCATCACCCCACCGGCAACCCACCCGCTTGGCCCCCGGCGCCCGAAAACCTGCCGGTGTACGGCGGCGACGAGCCCCCGTACGACGACCGCCCGGACCGGGACCGCGCCGCCGCGCACACCAGCGGCGTTCCTGACGAGCCCCCGGCCCCGCGGCCCGCGGGTGACCAGGCCCCTACCGGCAGCCCACCGGGCCGGACCGCACCCCCCGAGCACGTCCCGGCGCCCACAGACCACGAGCCCCCGCCCCCCGAAGCCCCGCCCGCACATCCCTGCGCTGAGACGCCGCACGCCCACCCCGCCTCTGACGGGCACTCACCCGCCGTGCGTCCCGCCACCGGGCCCCTCGGCTGGCCCCCGCCCTCCGCGGTCATCCCCGTCGACGCGGTCCCTCCGGAGGAGTTCCTCGGCACGGACGTCTCCCCCGAGGACCCGGCCGTCGCCGAGGGCGCCCCCGGCGACACCGCGGTGCGCGTTCAGGCCACGTAGGTCCGCGGGACCTCCACCGCCGCCGTCGCGCCGCTCGCCACCAGGCGGGCGGCCTCGGCCAGGCGGGCCGCGGCCTCCTCCGCGACCGCGCCGGTGACGGTGAACGGGAGCCGGACGAAGCCCTCGAAGGCGCCGTCGACGCCGAAGCGCGGGCCCGAGGGCACCCGCACCCCCAGCCGCTCCCCCGCCTCGGCGATCCGCGAGCCCGACAGGCCCCCGGTGCGCAGCCACAGCGTGAGCCCGCCGTGCGGGACGGTGAACTCCCAGCCGGGCAGGTGGCGGCGGACCGCGGCGACCAGCGCGTCGCGGTTGTCCCGCGTCGTGGCCCGCCGGATGTCGATGGAGGCGTCCCAGCCCTCGGTGGTCAGCAGCCAGGTGACGGCGAGCTGTTCGACGACGGGCGTGCCCAGGTCCGCGTAGGCGCGGGCGGCGACCAGGCTGCGGATCACGTCGGGGGCCGCCCGCACCCAGCCGATGCGCAGCCCCGCCCAGAACGACTTGCTGGCCGAGCCGACGGTGATGACGGCGCTGCCCGCGGGGTCGAAGGCGCAGACGGGGCGGGGCATCTCGACGTCGGGGTCGAGCAGGAGGTCGGACATGGTCTCGTCGGCGATGAGCACGGTGCCCGCGGCCCGGGCGGCCTCCACCAGCTCCCGGCGCTGCTCTTCGGGGGCGAGGGCGCCGGTCGGGTTGTGGAAGTCGGCGATGACGTAGGCCATCCGGGGGGCGGCGTCCCGCAGGACCTGGCGCCAGGCGGGGATGTCCCAGCCGGCGAGGCGGTCGGCCATCGCGACGGGCACCAGCCGGGCACCGGCCTCGCGCATCAGCTGCAGGACGTTGGCGTAGGACGGGGACTCGACGGCGACCCGCTCGCCGTGGCCGGCCATCAGGCGGCAGATGGCGGCGACGGCCCCCATGGCCCCGGTGGTCACCATGATCTGCTCGGGCATGGTCGGGATGCCGCGCGCGGTGTAGCGGTCGGCGAGCGCCTGCCGCAGGGCGGGCAGGCCGGCGGGGTAGTCGCCGTGGGTGTGGGCGTAGGGCGGGAGCTCTTCCAGGGCGCCCTGGAAGGCGCGGGTCAGCCACGGCTCGGGGGCGGGCAGGGCCGCGCAGCCCAGGTCGATGACGGAGCCGGCGGCTTCCGGCGGCAGCGGGTCGAGGCCCCGGGTGGGCAGGGGGTTCCCGGCGGGCACGGAGGTCCAGCTGCCGGCGCCGCGCCGCGATTCGAGGAAGCCCTCGCCGCGCAGCGCCTCGTAGGCGGCGGCGACGGTGGTGCGGCTGACGGCGAGGGCGGCGGCGAGCTCGCGTTCGGCGGGCAGCCGTGCCGCGACGGGGACGCGGCCTTCGAGGACGAGCAGCCGGATGCCGTCCGCGAGGGAGCGGTAGGCGGGCAGCCGGCGCCCGCTGAGCGGGGTGACGCCGCCGTGACCGTCGCGCGTGTGCTGGGAACCGAGGAGGCGGGCGAGCTTCTGCGCTCCCACCGAAGAAGTCCACTGACTCATCTTTACGGTCCACCTTCCCGGGATTGGCCATGGATCTTCGTTCGACCCGGTCCACAGACTGTCATGCGGCAGGCCACTGGCACCAGTGGCTGCCGTCGTTCGGCACTACCGGTACTGCTCTCAGGAGGATCCATTGTCCGCGTCAGGGGGGACTCGGCTCGCCCGCCGTCTGGTCCAGTTGTACGGCGGGCTCGCGCTGTACGGGGTGAGTGCGGGGCTGCAGTTGCGGGCGGGGCTCGGGCTCGCGCCGTGGGACGTCCTGAACCAGGGCGTCGCCCGCCATACGGGCATGTCGATAGGGACGGCGTCGATCGCGATCGGCGCCCTGGTCCTGCTGCTGTGGATCCCGCTGCGGCAGCGGCCGGGGCTCGGGACGGTCTCCAATGTGGTGGTGATCGGCCTTGCGCTGGACGCGACGCTGGCCCTGGTGCCCGCCCAGCCCTCGCTGTGGGTGCGCATCCCGCTGCTGGCCTTCTCGGTCGTGCTGTGCGCGGTGGCGACGGGCCTGTACATCGCGCCCCGGTTCGGCCCGGGCCCGCGGGACGGCCTGATGACCGGGCTGCACCGGCGCACGGGGCGCTCGCTGCGGCTCGTGCGGACCTGCCTGGAGGTGACCGTTCTGGTGACGGGCTTCGTGCTCGGCGGGAGCGTGGGGGCGGGCACCGTGCTCTACGCGCTGGCCATCGGACCGCTGTCGCAGGTCTTCCTGCGCCGCTTCGCGCCGCCCGGCGCGAACCCGGCGCCGAAACCGGTTCCGGCGCCCTCCCGGGCCCCCTCGGAAACAAGCGGAACGGCGGCCACCAAGGGGGTCGGGCCGGCCGCGGCGCGCGAAGTTCCGGACCTGGTTTAGGCAAGGGGGAAGCGGGCCGGTAGTGTACGCCTTCGACCCACCGGACGGACCGTTACTGCGCGCTAAACCGACAGAAACACAGGGTGACATCCGTTGCCAGATGTGACAAAACGGGCGCTGGTGGGTACAACAAGGGGCGGCACGACGGGCGACGCATGTCCCTACAACGGGAATCTTCACCGCCGACCGGACGTTGACCGGATGACGACGACAGCGACACCTGTCCTGTGGGCGACCAAGCCCGGGAGGCACGATTCATGAGTGAGCGAGCTCTCCGCGGCACGCGACTTGTGGTTACCAGCTACGAGACCGACCGCGGCATCGATCTGGCCCCGCGCCAGGCGGTGGAGTACGCATGCCCGAACGGGCATCGATTTGAGATGCCGTTCTCGGTAGAGGCCGAGATTCCGCCGGAGTGGGAGTGCAAGGCGTGTGGCGCCGTTGCTCTCCTGGTGGACGGCGATGGTCCTGAGGAGAAGAAGGGCAAGCCCGCGCGTACGCACTGGGACATGCTCATGGAGCGGCGGACCCGCGAGGAGCTCGAGGAGGTGCTGGCCGAACGGCTGGCCGTCCTTCGCTCCGGTGCCATGAACATCGCTGTGCACCCGCGGGACAACCGCAAGTCCGCCTGACGGCGGCAGAGAGAAGATCGCACGGACAAAGGGCCCGGGCCACTGCGTTTCAGCAGTGGCCCGGGCCCTTTCCGTCGTTCCTCCCCCGTGGTGCCGGTCCCCGTGGTGCCGGTCAGCGCGGCGGCAGCTGCGGGTCGTCGTGGCGCGGAGCGCGCGCCTCGTCCTCCCGGACGACCTCGCCGGGGACGACCTTGCCGTCCGGGCGGTGCATACGGGCCTGCTGGAAGGCGTCCCCGAGGCCCCCGGGGGTGAACCCGGGGCCGAAGGCCTTCGCGCGCGTCAGCCGCCTCTCCAGGCCCTTGCGGACCAGGGCGCGGGTCGGCGGGAAGAGGCAGAGCAGCCCGGCCGCGTCCGACAGCAGCCCCGGCAGCATGATCAGCAGCCCGCCGAGCATCGTCAGGCCGTTGCCGCCGCTCTGCCCGCCCTCGGGCTCCGCGACCGCCCCGCCGGGCTGCAGCGACACCGTCAGCCGCTTCCAGGCGCGCCGCCCGGCCCGTTTGACGACATACGCGCCGACCAGCAGCCCGCCGGCCAGCAGGGCGAAGACGGTGAGGCCGCCGGCCGCGCCGGCGACCACCGTCAGCAGCCAGATCTCCAGGACGACCCAGACCGCCACGGCCAGCGGGAGGAACCTGCGGGCGCGGCTCCGCTTCGGCGGCCGTCCGTCCGTGGTCTGTTGTGCTCCGAACGTCATGCCTCAAGTGTGCCTGGGGCGCGGCGGTCCGCGCGGACCCGGGGTCAGCCCCGGCCGAGCGCCTTGCCGACCCGGGAGCCGACGCCCCACGACGTGACCCGCCACAGCGCCTCCGCGACGATGTCGCGGCTCATCTTGCTGTCCCCGAGCTCCCGCTCGACGAAGGTGATGGGAACCTCCACCACATGGAACCCGGCCTTCACCGCGCGCCAGGCCAGGTCGACCTGGAAGCAGTAGCCCTGCGAGGCGACGTCGTCCATGCCCAGCCCCTCCAGCGTCTCCCGGCGGAAGGCCCGGTAGCCGCCGGTGACGTCGCGCAGGGGCACGTCGAGGAGGAGGCGGGAGTACGTGGAGCCGCCGCGGGAGAGGATCTCGCGGGACTTGGGCCAGTTCACGACCCGCCCGCCGGGCACCCAGCGGGAGCCCAGCACGAGGTCCGCGCCCTTGAGGGCGGTGAGCAGCCGGGGCAGTTCCTCGGGCTGGTGGGAGCCGTCGGCGTCCATCTCCACCAGGACGCCGTAGCCGTTCTCCAGCCCCCAGCGGAAGCCGGCGAGGTAGGCGGCGCCGAGCCCCTCCTTGCCCTTGCGGTGCAGCACCTTGACGTGGTCGTCGTGCTCGGCGAGCTCGTCGGCCAGCTTGCCGGTGCCGTCGGGGCTGTTGTCGTCGGCGACGAGAACGTGCGCCTCCGGTACGGCCGACCGCACCCGGGCGACGATGGGCTTGATGTTCTCCGCCTCGTTGTAGGTCGGAATGATCACCAAGGTCGTGCCGAGCGGACCGTATCTCCGCTGCCCACCGTCGTTCACTGCTGCCCCTTCTCCTTCGGCTCGTCCGTGCGTGCCCGACGACTGATCAGAAGCGCGGCCGCACAGGACAGAACGCCCACCATAGCGAGCGCCCATTCGGGCGCCGCACCGGCGCGGTCGGCGACGGTCGTGGCGTCCCGCAGCGGGAGGCGCGCGCTGATGACGTCCCGGGTGAATTCCTCGCTCCGCTGCACCACCTCGCCGTCCGGGGCGACCACCGCGCTGATGCCGCTGGTGGCCACGGTGACGACGGCCCGGCCGTGCTCGACGGCCCGCAGCCGGGACATGGCCAGCTGCTGCTCGGGCTGGCCGGTGCGGCCGTAGGTGGCGTTGTTGGTCTGCACGACGAGGGCGCGGGCGCCGGCCTTGACCGTGTCGCGGACGATCTCGTCGTAGGCGACCTCGAAGCAGATGACGTCGCCGAGCCGGGCCGGGCCGACCTTCAGCACCCCGGTGTGGTCACCGGGGTAGAAGTCGCGCTGGACGCGCTGGAGCCGCGTGATGACCTTGCTCAGCTGGTCCCGGAACGGCACGTACTCGCCGAACGGCACCGGGTGCTGCTTGGTGTAGGAGGCGCCGGGCCCGGTCTTCGGGTCCCAGACGATGCCGTTGTTGTCGACGTAGCCGCTCTTGCCGGGGTGGTCGACGAGCGCGCCGACGAGGACGGGCACGCCGACCGCCTTGACGGCCTCCTCGATGCGGTCGTACGCCTGCGGGTACTGGAAGGGGTCGAGGTCGGAGGAGTTCTCCGGCCAGATGACCAGGTCGGGCTTCTTCGCCCGGCCGGCCTCGATGTCGCGGGCCAGCTGGAGGGTCGCGTCGACGTGGTTGTCGAGGATCATCATCGGGCGGCCGAGGAAGTCCATGCCCGGGTTCTGGACGTTGCCCTGGACGAGCGCGACGTCGACGAAGTCGTCGGCCTCGGTGGGCACGGGCACGGCGAGCCCGGCGAGGGTGACGGCCGCGGCGAGCGCGACGGCCTCGACGCCGGGCAGGGCGGCGCGCACCGAACCGGCCCCCCACGGGCCCCGCCGCAGCTGCCACGCGGCGGCCGCGCCGCAGGCGAGGAGCCCGCCGGCGAGGGCCACGGCGAAGGTGACCAGCGGCGCGCCGCCGAGGGCGGCGAGGGGTGTGAAGGGCGATCCGGTGTTGGCGAAGGCGAGCCGGCCCCAGGGGAAGCCGCCGAACGGCAGCCGGTCGCGGGCCAGCTCCTGGGCGACCCACAGGCAGGCCCCCCACAGCGGCCAGGCGGGCAGCCGGGAGGCCAGGGCCAGGGCGGCGCCGAGAACGGCCAGGAACAGCGCCTCGATCGCGGAGAGGCCGATCACGGCGTCGTAGCCGACGACACGGAGCCAGCGCAGCAGCAGGAAGAAGAACGGCAGCCCGAAGGCGAAGCCCGTCCACGCGCCCTGGCGGGCGGTGCGGCCCCGGGTCAGCAGCCCCAGCGCGGCGACGGCGGCGACCGACAGCGGCCACAGGTCGTACGGCGGGAAGGACGCGGCGAGGGCGACGCCCGCGAGGACCGCGAGCCCGGTGCGCGGCGCCTCGCGGCGGGCGAGGCGGGCCAGGCGCGCGAAGCGCCCCGCCGGGGCCGCGGGCCGTGCCTCTGCGGGCTCGGCGGGGCGCTCGGCGGAGTCATCGACGAGGCTGCCGGCAGGGGCTGCCGCCTGGGGGACGCCGGCGTGCGGTGCGCGGGGGCCGGGCCCGTCCGGCTGCTCGGCGGCTCCGCCGCCCGTGGCGTCGGCGGTGGTTTCGGGACCCGGGGGCACGGTCGCGCCTTCCTGCAGCTGAGCGGTGATGAGCTGACCGTACAACGCGTCCGGGCCCGTCCCCGTCTCCGGGTCCGCGCAGCCGCACGGTACGCGCCATCGGCGAATGGGGGCCCGGCGTCCTTCGGGCCGGCCTGGGATCCGCTGGCTGCGGGTCGCCCGAGAACCGTTGTCTACTGAACGTCCGGGCCCCACCCGGGTCGCACCTGCCGGCCTGGCGGAACCGTCCCTCGCCCCCGTGCGCTGGACCTGGCTGCCAGTGGGGTGTGCGCTGCGGCGCACCGCCCCATGGCCCAGCTGCGTTCGACGACTGTGTGGAAGTTCACCGGCCGGACGTCCTGTGGTGGACTCCGCAGAACCTACCGGCCGCCGCCCGCACCCTGTCAACACCGTGCCGACCTGGGCGGTTATCTCAAATGAGCAGGTCAGTACGGCGAGTGGGCCGGCGCGGCGACAGGCCGACGGCACGTCGTTCGGCGGTACGCGACACCCGCGGCATCACTCGTTCGGACGCTCGTACACCGTGTGCCCGCCCACGACCGTGCGCAGGCAGACCGGCAGCGGGGTGCCGGGGGTGAGATCGGGCAGGCCGGGGGTGCCGGAGCGGGGGTCGGTGGACCAGCTGGCGACGCGGTCGTCCGGCACCTGGACGACGAGGTCGCCGGACTCCCAGACCGCGTAGTCGGCGGGCGCGCCGGGCACCAGGACCCCGCCGTCGTCCCGGCCGACGGCCCGCCAGCCGCCGCGGGTGTGCGCGGTGAAGGCGGCCCGGACGGAGATCCGGTGCTCGGGCGTGCGGTGGAAGGCGGCGGCGCGCACGGTGCCCCAGGGGTCGAGGGGGGTGACGGGGCTGTCGGAGCCCAGGGCCAGCGGGACGCCGGCGCGCAGGAGGGCCGCGTAGGGGTTGAGGGTGCGGGCCCGCTCGGCGCCCAGGCGCTGCGCGTACAGGGCGCTCTCGCCGCCCCAGGCGGCGTCGAAGGCCGGCTGGACGGAGGCGGTGAGGGCGAGTTCGGCGAAGGCGGCGATGTGCTCGGGGGTGAGCATCTCGGCGTGCTCGACGCGGTGCCGGGCGGCCCGGACGCGGGCGAGGCCGAGGTGGTCGGCCGCGGCCCGTACGCCCTCGACCACGGCGGTCAGGGCGGCGTCGCCGATGGCGTGGAACCCGGCCTGGATGCCCGCCTCGGTGCAGGCGGTGACATGGGTGGCGACGGCCGCCGCGTCGAGGTGGGCGGTGCCGGTGTGGCCGGCGTGCGGGCCGTCGGCGTAGGGCTGGTGCAGGCACGCGGTGTGCGAGCCGAGGGCGCCGTCCACGAAGAGGTCGCCGGCGGCGCCGATCGCGCCGAGCTCGCGGACGCGCTCGGCGTCGTTCGCGGATGTGAGGGCTTCGGCCCAGTAGCCGACGACGCGGGGGCCGGGGCGCTCGGCGGCCAGGCTCAGCAGGCCGGTGAGGTCGTCGGCGCCGGAGATCTGCGGACCGGCGCATTCGTGCAGGGAGCCGATGCCGAGGGAGGCGGCGCGGTCGAGCGCCGCGGCTTGCGCCGCGGTGCGCTGGGCGGCGTCGACGCTGTCGTGGGCGGCGGCGCGGACGGCGTGGTGGGCGGCGTCGGTGAGCGGCGCGTCGGGGGTGTATCCGGGCAGGTCACGGATGCCGGGGACGAGGTCGAGGAGGGCGGTGGTGACGACGGCGGAGTGCACGTCGGCGCGGGTGAGGTAGAGCGGCCGGCCGCCGGTGGCCTCGTCCAGTTCGCGGCGGGAGGGGTGGCGCCGCTCCGGCCAGACGCTGGCGTCCCAGCCGTGCCCGAGGAGCACCCGGTCGGCGGGGCGGGCGGCGGCGTGGGCGCGTACCCGCTCCAGGGCCTCGCCGAGCGTGCGGGCCCCGGCCAGGTCGAGGCCGGTGAGCGCGAGGCCGGTGGCGGTGGTGTGCACATGTGCGTCCGTGAACGCGGGGGTGACGAGCGCGCCCCGGAGGTCGACGACCTCGTCCACGCCGTCGGCGAAGGAGTCCGCCGCGCCCTCGGAGCCGACCCAGGCGACGCCGCCGCGCTCGACCACCATCGCGGTGGCGAAGGGGTCGGCGGGGCTGTGGACGGTGCCGTTGCGCAGGAGGAGGGTGCGGGGCATCTCAGGGCGCTCACTCATGGGGTTCAGTCTGACCCCCGCGCCGCCCCGCGGCCCCACCGGGGCCGGGTCAGCCCACGCGCGGCGGGCGCGCCTCGTACGGGGTGGACAGCACGATCGTGGTCCGGGTGGAGACCCCGGCCAGCGACCGGATGTGGGCCAGCAGGTGCTCCAGCTCCAGCGGGGTGGCGACGCGGACCTTGAGGATGTAGTTCTCGTCGCCGGCGACGCTGTGGCACGCCTCGATCTCCGGGATCTCGGCGAGCCGGTCGGCGATGTCGTCCGGGGCGCTGGGGTCGAACGGCTTCACCGAGATGAACGCCGTCAGGGGCAGCCCGACGGCCTCGGGGTCGACGACCGCCGCGTAGCCGCGGATGACGCCCCGCTGTTCGAGCCGGCGCACACGCTGGTGCACCGCCGAGGTGGACAGGCCCGTGGCCTTCCCCAGGTCGGTGTAACTCATCCGCCCGTCCTTGACGAGCAGTTCCACGATTTCTCTGTCCAGCTCCTCCACGCGGATCAACCTACTGGGTCGCGGGCGGCCCCGGGACGGTCGGCGGCCCGTCCGCCCGCGCAAGTCATGTGACGAACAACACGCCTATGCACCCGTGTCCTGACGGGTGCGGCGATTACCGGACGCATCAGACGGGAAGTGCTTGGTGTGGTCGAGGCCGAGGTGCCTGGCCGGCCCATCCGAGGGGGAGAAAGACTATGCCCAGCCTGGAACGCCTCAATGAAGGCGACGGCAGCCCGTACGAGCCGTATGACATCACCGCGATGTTCCGGGTGACGTGCCCGGACTGCGCGCGTCCGATCGCTCTGCTCCCGGAGGAGGACGTCCTCCCCGAGCACGCGCTGTGCCCGTCCCCGTGGAACCCGTTCGGCCTCACGGTCTGCCCCGGCGCCGGCCGCGCCGTGGAGGAGGCCGCTCCGGTGGACGCCGCGCAGGGCGCCCAGGAGTTCGACGCGGCCCTGATGGTCACGCTGCCCGAGACGCTCGACTGGCGCACCCAGCCGTTCTCGCACGTCGGCGGCCCCGGCTCCCGCCCCGTGGTGCCGGAGATGCGCCGGGCCTGCTGAAGGGGCCGTAGCGCCACCGGGTGGGGGATCACTTGCGGTGGCAGACGAACTGCCGGCTGCCGTCGTCGCCGGTCTGGATGACGGCGCTGGTGCACCCTTCGGGGCACCGGGGCGGCGCGGCGTAAGAGCTGCGCTGCCGCTCCGGAGGGTGCCGGCAGGTCGGGCAGTACCACAGCGGTACGTAGGGGTATGTGACGTCCCACCACATCGCGTGACGGCAGCGGGGGCACCTGACCAGAGGAGCCTTTCTCCGACCGGTGTTCATGGGGGAATGGTCCCGCGGCGGACGCCCGGTCGCCCGGACCGGGCACGCGGGTCACCCGATCGGGTTCCCCGCCGTGTCGCCGGACTGACGGCCCGGCGACGCCGCGGAGCCCGTCAGCGGGACTCGGGCCCCGCCAGGTGGCGGGCCACGACCATGCGCTGGATCTGGTTGGTGCCCTCGACGATCTGGAGCACCTTGGCCTCGCGCATGTAGCGCTCGGCGGGGAAGTCTGCGGTGTAGCCGTAGCCGCCGAGGAGCTGCACGGCGTCGGTGGTCACCCGCATCGCGGCGTCCGTGCAGAAGAGCTTGGCCATGGCCGCCTGCTTGGAGAAGGGCAGGCCCGCGTCGCGCAGCCGGGCGGCGGAGAGGTAGAGCGCGCGGCCGGCCTCGATCTGGGTGGCCATGTCCGCGAGCATGAAGCGCAGGCCCTGGAAGTCGGCGAGCGGGCGGCCGAACTGCCGCCGTTCGGCGACGTACGCCAGCGCTTCGTCGAGGGCGGCCTGGGCGACGCCGGTGGCGCAGGCGGCGATGCCGAGGCGGCCGGAGTCGAGGGCGGAGAGCGCGATGGCGAAGCCCTGTCCCTCCTCGCCGATGCGCCGCGCGTCGGGGATCCGCACGCCGTCGAGGTGGATCTGGGCGGTGGGCGAGCCCTTCATGCCCATCTTCCGCTCGGGCGGGGCCGCCGAGAGCCCGGGGGCGTCGCCGGGGACGAGGAACGCCGTGATGCCGTGGGCGCCCTCGCCTCCCGTGCGGGCCAGGACGGTGTAGAAGTCCGCGACGCCGCCGTGGGTGATCCACGCCTTGGTGCCCTCCAGGGTCCAGGTGTCGCCGTCGCGGGTGGCGCGGGTGCGCAGGGACGCCGCGTCGGAGCCGGCGGCGGGCTCGGAGAGGCAGTACGCGCCCAGGAGGCCGCCGCCGAGCATGGCCGGCAGGTACTCGGCCCGCTGCTCCTTCGTGCCGTAGCCCGCGAGGGCGTGGCAGGCGAGGGTGTGCACGCTGACGCCGAGCCCCACGGTGAGGCGGGTCGCGGCGAGTTCCTCGAGGACCTGGAGGTAGACCTCGTACGGCTGGGCACCGCCGCCGTGCTCCTCGGCGTAGGGCAGGGCGAGCAGTCCCGAGGCGGAGAGCAGCCGGAAGGTCTCGCGCGGGAAGTGCCCGGCGTCCTCCTCCGCGGCCGCGTGGGGCTCGATCTCCCCCCGCACGAGATCGCGGACGAGCGCGATGAGGTCGCGGGCTTCCTCGGTGGGCAGCTGACGCTCCACCGGCTGCGGGCCGTGGTCGGTCATGGCGGCGCTCTCCTCCCTGTCGGGCGCTGCGACGGTGCGGCGCGCAAGGGTGTGGCGCCGCCGTCGGTGGTGCCCGGCTCCATCATCTCCCACCGGGTCTCGGCACCGGATGACCTGCGGCCGTGGCGGGTTGGAGTATGCCTGATCAGCGGCCTGACGTCACTGGTCGAAAGGCGTAAGGGCCCCTGGGCCGGACCGGGGAAAGGATTGGTCCGAACCATTGACCGCACTGGTCTAGTCCTTCTACGGTTTCCCCACTGTTCATCGCGTTCATGCCAAGCATGAGCGCAGGTCACCCCCCATGCTCTTCTGCCTCGCCCCCACCCACCGAGGAGAAACCCATGCACGGACCGCACCAGCACGCCCGGATCCGCCGGCCCCGCACGCTGCTGGCGGCCTTCGCCGCCGGTGCCGCGCTGCTCACCACGACCCTCTTCGCGGCCCCCGCCTCGGCCGGCCCGGCCGGCGCGACGGCCAGCGCCGACGACAGCGCGGCGGGCCACCGCGTCGTCGGCTACTTCACCAACTGGGGCGTCTACGGGCGCAATTACCACGTCAAGAACATCGAGACGTCGGGCTCCGCCGCCAAGCTGACCCACATCAACTACGCCTTCGGCAACGTCACCGGCGGCAAGTGCGCGATCGGTGACGGCTACGCCGACTACGACAAGGCGTACGACGCGGCGGGCAGCGTCGACGGCAAGGCCGACACCTGGGACAACGGCGCCCTCCGCGGCAACTTCAACCAGCTGCGCAAGCTCAAGAAGCTCCACCCCGACCTCAAGGTCATCTGGTCCTTCGGCGGCTGGACCTGGTCCGGCGGCTTCGGCGAGGCGTCCAAGAACCCCGCCGCGTTCGCCGAGTCCTGTTACAAGCTCGTCGAGGACCCCCGCTGGGCCGATGTCTTCGACGGCATCGACATCGACTGGGAGTACCCCAACGCCTGCGGTCTGACCTGCGACACCAGCGGCCGGACCGCCTTCCGTGACGTGATGGCGGCGCTGCGCGCCAAGTTCGGCGGCAAGAACCTCGTCACCGCCGCGATCACCGCGGACGCCTCCGCCGGCGGCAAGATCGACGCCGCGGACTACGCGGGCGCCGCGCGCTACGTCGACTGGTACAACCCCATGACGTACGACTACTTCGGCGCCTGGGACGCGAAGGGCCCCACGGCCCCGCACTCGCCCCTGACCTCGTACAGCGGCATACCGAAGGCCGGTTTCAACAGCGACGCCACCATCCAGAAGCTGAAGTCGCTCGGGGTGCCGCCCACCAAGCTGCTGCTGGGCATCGGCTTCTACGGGCGCGGCTGGACCGGCGTGACCCAGTCCGCCCCCGGTGGCACCGCGACGGGCCCGGCGTCCGGCACGTACGACCAGGGGATGGAGGACTACAAGGTCCTCAAGACCAAGTGCCCGGCCAACGGGACGGTGGCCGGGACTGCGTACGCCAAGTGCGGCAGCGACTGGTGGAGCTACGACACCCCCGCCACGATCGGCGGAAAGATGGCGTACAAGAACAAGCAGGGGCTGGGCGGCACGTTCTTCTGGGAGCTCAGCGGCGACACGGCCGACGGTGAGCTGATCAAGGCGATCAACTGAACCGGCCGGGGGTGCGGGGCCCCTGAGGGGCGCCGCACCCCCGGGATAGGCTCGGACCCGATCCGATCATGTACCTGACGCCGGGCGCGCGGGCCGCCGAACCCGGCGTCGTCTGCGGGGGCGGGTGCGGTCGTGGCCGGTCGCGCAGTTCCCCCGCGCCCCTTCAGGGCGCGGCTGTACCCGCAACGACCGGTGCGGTCGACGCTCCGAGCACCCCACTGGCAGCCGGGCGCGCCATCCGCAGGTACCTCGTGGCTGGTCGCGCAGTTCCCCGCGCCCCCTTCGGGGTGCGGCCCGCGACTCCTTCTGTCCGGCGAGGCCGGTGCCGGCTTCCTCCCGGCGTGCACAATCGGTTCTATGATCAACGACGACCCTTATCTGTGGCTGGAAGACGTCACCGGCGAAGCCGCCCTCGACTGGGTGCGGGAGCGCAACGCCGAGACCGCCGGACGCCTGACCTCGGGCCCCGGCTTCAAGCAGCTCACCACCGAGCTGCGGGAGATCCTGGACGACACCGACCGCATCCCCTACACCCGGCGCCGGGGCGATCACCTCTACAGCTTCTGGCAGGACGCCGGCCATGTGCGGGGCGTGTGGCGCCGGACGACGCTGGAGGAGTACCGCAAGGACGAGCCCGCCTGGGACGTGCTGCTTGACCTGGACGCCCTGGCCGAGGCGGAGGGCGAGGAGTGGGTGTGGGCCGGGGGGCGGGTGCTGTACCCGGGCTACCGGCACGCCCTGGTGACGCTCTCGCGGGAGGGTGCGGACGCCGTCGTGGTGCGCGAGTTCGACCTGGAGACCAGGACGTTCACCGAGGACGGCTTCCAGGTCGCCGAGGCGAAGACCGACATCGGCTGGATCGACCGCGACCACGTCTTCGTCGCGACCGACTTCGGCCCGGGGACGCTCACCGCGTCGGGTTACCCCCGGACGGTCCGCCGCTGGCGGCGCGGCACCCCGCTGGCCGAGGCGGAGCTGGTCCACGAGGTGGCGGAGCAGGATCTGTGCGCCGCCGCGTGGCACGACCCCACCGAGGGGTACGAGCGTGACTTCGTGCTCCGGCAGCGGGACTTCTGGCACAGCGAGATGTACTTGCTGGCGGACGACGGCGCGCTGGTGCGGATCGACGTGCCGGAGGACGCGGGCGCGGACGTCCACCGGGAGTGGCTGCTGGTCACCCCCAAGTCGCCGTGGCTGGGGCACCCGGCGGGCTCGCTGCTGGCGTTCCGCTTCGAGGCGTTCCTCGCCGGCGGGCGGGAGGCGACGGTGCTGTTCACGCCGGACGAGCGCACCGCGCTCATGGGCCACGTGTGGACCCGCCACCACCTGATCGTCGAGACCCTCGCCGACGTGGCCACCCGGATGGAGGTGCTCACACCGGGCGAGGACGGCTGGCGCCGCGAGCCGCTGGCGGACGTCCCGCCGCTGGTGTCCGCCACCGTCACGGACACCGACCCGCACACCGGCGACGAGTACTTCCTGGACATCGACGGGCCGTTGCGGCCGTCGACCCTGCGCCGGGGTGTGATCGGCGGCGCCGGCGAGGTGCTCAAGGAGGCTCCCGCGCGGTTCGACGCGACGGGCATGTCCGTCCGTCAGCACTTCGCGACCTCGGCGGACGGCACCCGTGTGCCGTACTTCGTGATCGGCCCGGACGGCTCCCCCGGCCCCACCCTGATGACCGGCTACGGCGGCTTCGAGGTCTCGCTCACCCCGCGCTACGACGCCCTGACCGGGCGGGCCTGGCTGGCGCGGGGCGGCACGTACGTGATCGCCAACATCCGCGGCGGCGGGGAGTACGGGCCGCGGTGGCACCGCGGCGCCCTCAAGGCCGACCGGGTCCGGGCCTTCGAGGACTTCGCGGCCGTCGCCCGGGACCTGGTCGCCCGGGGCATCACCACCCCGGCGGGCCTGGGCATCGAGGGCGGCAGCAACGGCGGGCTGCTGATGGGGGCCATGCTCACCCGCCACCCCGAGCTGTTCGGGGCCGTCGTCGCCAACGTGCCGCTGCTGGACCTGCTGCGCTTCCACCGGCTGCTCGCCGGGGCGAGCTGGATCGCCGAGTACGGCGACCCCGAGGACCCGGCCGACCGCCCGCACCTGGAGGCGATCTCGCCGTACCACAACCTGCGCGCGGACAGGGACTACCCGCCCGTCCTCTTCGCCACCTCGACCAGGGACGACCGCGTGCACCCCGGTCACGCCCGCAAGACGGCCGCCCGGCTGCGGGAGCTCGGCCACGAGGTGCTGTTCCACGAGAACACGGCGGGCGGCCACAGCGGCGCGACCGACCACGAGCAGACGGCGTTCAACACGGCTCTGACGCACGCGTTCCTGTGGCAGCACCTGGCCGGCGGGGAAGGCGGGGGCGTCGCCTAACTCCTCTAACTCCTCAGGAAAGCCCGTACCTGGCGGAAGACCTCGCCGTCCGTCAGCAGGTCGTTGTGGGTCAGGCACGCGCCGGTCCGCGTGTTGGCCGCGCCCTCCAGCGCGGTGCTCTCCACCGGCGCGATCTGTTCGTCGCACGGCGACCACCACGTGGCGTACCGCACCGGGCCCGGCGTCTCGTCGCCCGCGTTGAGGCGGGAGAGGACGTACGAGCCCGGGGTCATGTCCCTGCAGCCCTGGTCCCGGAGCGCGCACAGGTAGGCGAGCCGGGTGCCGTGGTTGGGGCCGCCCAGGGAGGCCCAGCGGGACACCTTGCCGCCGCCGGCGCCGAACGCGAGGTACCAGCGCGTCGGCAGGCCGCCCAGGCTGTGGGTGACGACGTCGACGCGCCCGGCCTTCGTCCGGGCCAGCACCGTCTCGACGCGGTCGGCGAACTGGCCGGCCAGCACCTCGTTCGTCGACCGGCTCGTGTCGTACGCCCAGGCGTACAGCCGGTCGGAGGGGTAGCCGGCGGCGAGGAAGCCGTCCACCATGGCGTCCCACACCTCGGGGCCGGCGTTGCGCCCGTGGACGAAGATCACCGGGGTCGGCGGCGGGACGGCTGCCGCCGGGGCGGGGGCGGCGGCGAGGGTGCCGGCGGTCAGGAGAGCCGGCAGGAGAACCATGAGGAAGCGGCGCATACGGGCGACCCCCTGGGGCGCTGGAGCGGTTCCGGTCCGGGGTACGACTGTCGCAGCATCAGCAGGCGCGCGGAACCCGTCCGGCCGCCCTCAGTGGTCCTCGCGCGGCGGTGCCGGGCACGTCGGTTCGTAGTCCTCGATCAGCCGCAGGGTGTCGCCCAGGCCGCGGACGAGGAGCGCGCACACCGTCTCGCGGGGCAGGGCCTCGTGGTCCAGCCAGTCGAGCGTGACGCCCTCGACGCTCGCGAACCAGCCGACGAGGGCGGTGCGGGCGAGCACGGGGACGTCCCGGTGACCCCACGCGCCGTCCGCGATGGTGTGCAGGAGCTGCTCGCGCACTCCGTCGCGGATCGCCATGACCTCGGTGTCGAAACCGACGCCGCCGGTGACGATCGCCCGGTACGCCGCCTGGTGGTGCTGGGCGTAGCGGAGGTAGCCGTCGACGGTGTGCCGGACGCGCTCGGCGGGCGGCAGGTCGTGGGTGGCGGCGGCGCGGACGACGAGTTCGGCGACGGATTCCTCGATGATGGCCAGGTAGTAGCCGCGTTTGCTCTTGAAGTAGTAGTAGACGAGACCCTTGGCCACGCCGGCGTGGCGGGCGATGTCGTCCATCGACAGGGCGTCGTAGGACGTGTCGGCGAACAATTTCCTGCCGATCGCGATGAGTTCGGAGCGCCGCGTTCCGGCGGGTTCCGTACCGCGCTGTTGACCATTGTTCAAATCCGGCCCCGGGCTCGCGCTGCACTCGGACGACCGCAGTATGGCAGAAGCCGTGCCGCCCGCCCGCGGCCGAACGGACCGGCGCGTGATGATCGCTGACCGGTAGCCGACCGGTAACGGCACTGATGAGCGAGGTGGGAGCGCCTGGGCGAGAGGCCGGGGTTACGCTGAGCCGGGCCGAGCCCGCACCGGCCGCTGTACCGGCTGTTTCGGCGCACGTTTCAGCGCATGTCTCAGGGCACGTCTCAGCGCATGTCTCAGCGAACGTCTCAGCGAAAGAGGAGCCACCGCACATGTCCGTCCAGCTCGACCTGGCCTTCTTCCGCCGCTTCCTCGACCGCGCCACGCGCGTCATCGTCGCGGAGTCCGCGCACCTGACCGATCTCGACGCCGCCATCGGCGACGCCGACCACGGCGCGAACCTCAAGCGCGGTTTCACCTCGGCCACCGCGTCCCTGCCGGAGGACGCGGCCGACGCGCCGGCCACCCCGGGGGCGCTGCTGACCGCCGTCGGCGCGCACCTGACCAACACGGTGGGCGGCGCGTCCGGGCCGCTGTACGGGACGGTGCTGCGCCGCATGGGCAAGATCCTCGGGGACGACCCCGACCCGGCGGCCGTGAGCCCGCAGGCCCTGGGCCGGGCGCTGGCCGCGGCCGTGGCGAGCGTGCGGCGGCTCGGTGACTCGGCGCCCGGTGACAAGACGATGGTCGACGCGCTGCAGCCGGCCGCCGACGCGTACGCCGCGGCCCTTGCGGACGGGGGTGTGACGGCCGCGCTGGAGGCGGCGGCGCGGGCGGCCCGCGAGGGCGCCGCGGCGACCGTGCCCATGCTCGCCCGGCGCGGCCGCGCCAGCTACCTGGGCGAGCGCAGCATCGGCCACCAGGACCCGGGGGCCACGTCCTCCGCCCTGCTGGTGGCCGCGCTGTACGAGGCCACGGATCCGGCGCTGTGCGCGGCTCCCCCGGAGGCGGCGGCCCCCGAAGCGGCGGAGGCGCCGGCCGTCGAGGCACCGGCCGCCGTGAAGCCGGAGCCCGTGCCGCCCGTGGGCCGGGTGGGGGTCGTCCTCGTCTCGCACAGCCGCGAGGTGGCCGCCTCGACCGCGGATCTGGCCCGCGCCCTGGTGGGCACGGGCGACCCGGCGCCGGTCGCGGCGGCCGGCGGGCTGCCGGACGGCGGCATCGGCACCAGCGCCGAGCTGGTCCGCCGGGCGGTCGGGGACGTGGACCAGGGGCAGGGGGTGGTGGTGCTCTGCGACATGGGCAGCGCCGTCCTGACGGTCAAGGCGCTGCTGGCGGACGGCAGTGTCGGCGCCGGTGTGCGCATCGCGGACGCGCCGTTCGTGGAGGGCGCGGTCACGGCGCTGGTGACGGCCTCGGCCGGGGGCGACGCGGACGCGGTGATCGCGGCGACGGACGACGCCCGGACGTACCGCAAGCTGTGACCCGCGAGGCGGGATCCGGCCGGGCACGGCACCGAGTCGCACCCCGGCAACCGGCCGGGGCCCGGGCGGCACCGGCCACGTCACCGAAGTCGAGCCGGCCGACAGCCACGCCCCGCAGACGCGACACCGCGGCCCGGCCGAACGGCACCTCGGCGACGAGGCGGGCACGGGACCGCGGCCCGGTCGGGCACGGCACCGCGCCCGACCCCGACGACCAACCCCGGGCCCCACGCGTCACCAGCCGCGTCGCCGGAGTCGAGCCGGCCGAACGGCACCTCGACGACAAGGCAGGCACGGCACCGCGCCCGACCCCGACCCCGACCCCGACCACCGGGCCCGGGCCCGGGCCCGGGCCCGCCCCGCGCCGATCCGGTCGGGTCGGCCTGCGCGGCGGCGCCGCAGGCTCGCGCTGACGCCCCGCCAGGGCGGGCGGGCCCGTCCACCCGGGCGGGTCCGGCCGTCCGGGAACACGCCCGGGCCGCGAGACACACCAGCGATTCAAGATCGCAACGGTGGACGAGGCGCAGCCGCCGTGGAAGTCTGGGACGGCGAAATCCCCTATGTCACCCCATTCCGGCGTGGAGGTCCCGCCACGGTGTCGTCGCGCAACCTGCCCTTCGCGCTCGTCCTCGCCTATCTCGGGGTCGTCGTGGCCGTCGACCTGGTGACCGCGGCCAATCTGCGCCTGGACGTCTTCGCGGCCCTCGCGCCGCTGACGGCCGCCGTGCTGTGCACCTACCGGCAGACGGTGTTCGTCGGGATCCTGGACTTCTGTCTGATGGTGGCCCACCACGCCGTGCTGACCAGCGACGTGGCCGTCAACCGCGTCGGTTCGTTCGTGGGCAACGCCCTCATGGTCGGCGCGAGCATCGCCGTCGCGTGGCTGCGGCGCGACGGGGACGCCCTGCTGGAGCGCGTCCGGGCGACCGGGGAGGCCGCGCAGCGGGCGCTGCTGCGGCCGCTGCCGCTGCGGACGGGCAGCGTGGTGGTGGACGGTTTCTACGTGTCCTCGCAGCGGGAGGCGCTGGTCGGCGGCGACATCTACGAGGTCGTCGACACGCCGTACGGGACGCGGGTGCTGATCGGCGACGTGCGGGGCAAGGGACTCGGCACCCTGGGGGCCGGGGCGGCGGTGCTGACCGCCTTCCGGGAGGCCGCCTACCACCGGCGGGACCTGGAGAGCGGGGTGCGGGCGATGGAGCAGGGCCTCTACCGCTACCACCGGTCGGCGGCCTATCAGGCGACCGCGGGGGCCTCCGCGGACGACGTCGCGCAGCGCGCGTCGGAGGAGTTCGTGACGGCGCTGGTCTTCGGCACCGCGGAGGGTCCCGCCGCCGCCCCCGGAGCGGACGGGGAGGTTCCGGTGGAGTTCGTGGACTGCGGGCACCTGGCGCCGTTCCTGATCGGCTCGGACGGCGCGGTGCGGGAACTGCGCACGCCCGACCCGGGGCTGCCCCTGGGCCTGGGCGACCTGTCGCCGCAGCCCCGGATCGCGCGGCGGGTCGCGCTGCCCGCCGACTGCCGGGTGCTGGCCTGCACGGACGGGGTGACCGAGGCCCGCGACCCGCGCGGCGGCTTCTACCCGCTGGCGGAGCGGCTGGGCACGTGGGCAGCGCTGCCCACGCCCGAGCTCCTGGCCGAGCTGCGCGCGGACCTCGACGCGCACACGGGCGGACGGCTCCAGGACGACGCGGCGGTGCTGGTCATGGAGCGCGCGCCGGGCTGCGACGCGGCCGGCGCCGTCAGCGGCTGAAGAGCTCGAAGGACACCCCGGGCCGGCCGCCGAACCGCTCGGCCACCTCTTTCATGTTGCCCTCCAGGAAGGTGCGGCAGTAGCTCTCCGGCTCCTCCTTCGTGAGCGCCTCGATGTAGGTGCGGTGACACAGCAGGGACTGCACGGCGCGCTCCAGGCCGCTCGTCGCGTCGACGGCGTGGGTGGCGTGCGGGGAGCCCGCGACGGCCACGTAGCGCACGCCGTCCCAGGGCACCAGGCCCTCGTCGGCGAGGTCGGGGAAGATCCAGCGGTTCCCGGCGTCGGCGACGGCGTCGAGGGTGGCCCGGCCGACGGCCCGGTGGTCGGGGGTGTTCCAGAAGACGGTCTCGTCCCAGGACCAGGTGTCGTGGTGGTTGAGGGTCAGGACGAGTTCGGGGCGGTGGCGGCGGATCGCGGCGGCGAAGTCGCGGCGCAGCGCCGTCCCGTACTCGACGACGCCGTCGGCGTGGTCGAGGAACTCCACGGTGCTCACCCCGACGGCCGCGGCGCTGGCCTGCTGTTCGCGCCGGCGCAGCGGCCCGGCCTCGGCGGGGTCGAGGGTGTCGATGCCCGCCTCCCCCGCGGTGGCCAGCAGGTAGACGCACTCGCGGCCGCCGTCGAGCCAGGTGGCGATGGCGGCGGAGGCGCCGTACTCCAGGTCGTCGGGGTGGGCGACGATCGCGAGGGCGCGCTTCCAGTCGGTGGGCATCGCGGCGAGCTGGTGGACCATGCCTGTCTCCTTCGCAACATCGGGTGCACGGACATCGGGTGCGCGGACCCCCGGTGCGCACCGCCGGGTGCGCACCGTCGAGGCCGTTCGCGGCAGCGTAACCGCGGTTTCCTCGCGACGCGCGGGAACCCGGCGGCGGTGCGGGCCGACTACCTGTTCCGGATCCGCACGGGCGAGCCCGCGCGGATGCCGATTGTCGATCTACCTCGGACATGGAGTGTTCTCTGATGCGCCCTCGTGTGTGGTGCGGTGTGCTGGCCGCTGTGGCTCTGTCGGCGACGGCTTGCGGGGGTGGCGAGGAGGCGGGGAAGAGCGACGACGCGGCCGCGCCGGCGCGCGCGGGCTTCCCCGTGAGCGTCGCCGACTGCACGGGTGCGAAGACGACGTTCGACGCGGCGCCCAAGAAGATCGTCACCAGTAACGCGGCGGCGCTGGAGCTGCTGCTGTGGCTGGGCGCGGGCGACAAGGTGGCGGGCACGGGCTTCCCGCCCGGCCAGGGCACGCTGCCCGGGGAGCTCGGGGACCGGGCGGCGAAGGTGCCGGTGCTGGGGAAGACCGCGATCCCCAAGGAGAAGCTGCTCGGCTCCGGTGCCGACGTCTACATCGACTCGTTCTCGTCCATGAAGAACATGGGGAAGATGGGCAGCGCTCCCACGGCCGGGGAGTTCGAGGCCGCCGGGATGAAGCACATCTATCTGAAGTCGACAGCGTGCGCGGCGATGAGCAAGTCGCCGCGCACGGACCTGTCGGGCGTGGAGGCCGACATCCAGGAACTGGGCAAGGTCACGGGCACCTCGCGGCGCGCCGGCGAGCTGATCGAGGGCATGCGCAAGAAGACGGGCGCGGTGCGCGACGCGCTGCGGGACGTCCCCGAGGCGAAGCGGCCGTCGTACTTCTTCTTCGACTACGACGCGGGCACCAAGCAGCCCATGGCGGTGTGCAACCGGCAGGTCGCCAACGCCGTGATCACCCAGGCGGGCGGGCGGAACGTCTTCGCGGACTGCGCGGGCGACTTCAAGCCGGTCGGCTGGGAGGACGTGGTGGCCAAGAACCCGGACTGGATCCAGCTCGGGGTCCGCAACCGCGGCAGCGAGGAGGCGAACAAGAAGGCGTTCGACGAGGCCGCCGATTTCCTGCGGTCCTTCCCGGCCACCAAGGACCTCGACGCCGTGAAGGAGGGCCGCTTCGTGCGCATCGGCTCGGAGCGGACCACGATCGGTGGGGTGCGCAGCGCCGACACGGTGCGGGAGATCGCGCACACGCTCCACCCCGACCGGGTCAAGTAGGTGGCGGCCCTGGAGCCGGCCTCCCCGGCGGCCGAGGCCGCCGGGGAGGGGGAGGTTGGGGAGGAGCGGGAGCCCGGGCTGCGGGCCGGCTGGGCGGGGGCCGTGCTGGGCGCGGCCCTGCTGGCCGCGCTCGTCGCGTCGGTGTGCCTGGGCTCCTCCGACGTGCCGCTCGGGGACGTGTGGTCCTCGGTGGTGCGCGGGGTCGGCGGGCAGGAGCCGGTGCCGGGCACCCGGGACCTGATCGTGTGGCGGCTGCGGGTGCCGCGGGCCCTGCTGGCCGCCGTGGTGGGCGCGGGCCTGGGCCTGGTCGGCACGGCCGTCCAGGCCCTGGTGCGCAACCCGCTGGCGGACCCGTACCTGCTGGGCATCTCCAGCGGGGCGTCACTGGGGGCGGTCGCGGCGATCGTCCTGGGCGCCGGCGCGGGCGGGCTGCTCGGGCTGGGCCTGTCGACCGCGGCGTTCCTCGGGGCGCTGGCCTCGTTCGCCCTGGTGTGGTTCATGGCGCGGCGCGGCGGCGGGTTCTCCCCGCTGCGGCTGGTGCTGGCGGGGGTGGGAATCGGGCAGTTCCTGTCGGGTTTCACCCACTACCTGGTCCTGCAGGCCGGGGACGACCAGCAGACGCACGGGGTGCTGTTCTGGATGATGGGTTCCCTGGGCGACGCCCAGTGGTCCACGCTCACGCTGCCCGTGGCGGCCGTCCTGCTGGGTCTGGCGGCGCTGCTGGCGCGGGCCCGGGCGCTGGACGCGCTGCTGATGGGCGACGAGACCGCGGCCGGGCTGGGCGTGGACGTGGTCCGGCTGCGGCGGGAGCTGTTCGTGGTGACGAGCGTGCTCACCGGTGTCCTGGTGTCGGTTTCCGGGGCGATCGGCTTCGTGGGGCTGATGGTGCCCCACGTGTGCCGGATGGTGGTGGGCGGCGCCCACCGGCGGCTGCTGCCCGTCGCCGCGCTGTTCGGCGCGGTGCTCCTGGTGGTGGTCGACCTGGTGGCCCGCACGGCCCTGCCGGACCAGGAGCTGCCGGTGGGCGTGGTCACCGCGCTGATCGGCGCGCCGACCCTGCTGTACCTGCTGGACCGGCGTCTGGAGAGGGGATAGAGGCATGCGTATCGCCATCGAGGACCTGGAAGTGGCCCTGTCCGGGCGGACGGTGGTGTCCGGGGTGCGGCTGGTCGCCGAGGACGGGGAGATCGCCGGCCTGATCGGCCCGAACGGCAGCGGCAAGTCGACCGTCCTGCGGACCGTCTACCGCTACCTGCGCCCGCACGCCGGGCGGGTCCTGCTCGGGGACACCGACATCCGGGCGCTGACGGCGGTCGAGGCGGCCCGGCGGGTCGCGGCGCTGCCGCAGGAGCGCGGCAGCGACTTCGAACTGTCGGTCCGCGCGGTCGTCGCCATGGGGCGCACCCCCTACAAGCGGGCGTTCGCGGGTGAGGACCGCGCCGACGCGGACCTGGTGGCCGCGGCGCTGCGGCAGGTGGGCATGGCCGGGGCCGGGGGCCGCCGGTTCTCCGCCCTGTCCGGCGGCGAGCGCCAGCGGGTGCTGCTGGCGCGGGCACTCGCGCAGGACCCCAAGGTGCTGGTCCTGGACGAGCCGACCAACCACCTGGACGTCAAGCACCAGGTGGAGCTGCTGGCCCTGCTGCGAGCGCAGCGGCGCACGACGCTGTTGTCGCTGCACGACCTCAACGCGGCGGCGTCACTGTGCGACCGGCTGCACGTGCTGCACGAGGGGGCCGTGGTGGCCTCGGGCACGCCGCGTGAGGTGCTGACGCCGCGGTTGCTGGCGGAGGTGTTCGGGGTCCGGGCGGCCGTGGTGGAGCACCCGCTGACCGGCGACCCGCTGATCGCCTTCGACCACCGGGTGCCGGCCTCCGCCGAGCTGGTCAGCCCGTAGGGGTGTGCGCGATGTCCCGCCGGGCGCCGGGCGCCGGGCGCCTCCGGCGGTGGACGGGACATCACGCCACGCTTCCGGGAACGCCCGGTACGCCCGACACGAAGGCAGTCCTCCACCGTGCAGGCGCACCCGCAGTACCCGGCAACCGACCGGACGTCATACCCCCGCCCCCGGCACCGCCCGGGCACACCCGACACGAGGACGACCCTCCACCGTGCAGGCGCACGCACCGGGCGGGCGGCGTTACGGCGAGACGCCCGTCTCTTCGTAGTGGCTGGGGCGCCCGTCCTTCAGGACGAGGCGTCCCAGCCGTTCGGCGTCCGCGCGACGCATCAGCCGCGCGGTGCCGTCGGCCTCCCGGAGCACGGTGGTGTGCCAGGGCGTGGCCCAGGCGTCCGCGGCGTCGAGCAGGCGGATGCCGAACTTCTCCGCGCCGGGCCGTTGCGGGTGGATGGACAGCCGCACGGACCGGGGGTGGCAGTGGGCGATGAGGTCGCCCCAGGCGCGGCTGCGGGCGATGACGCCGTACGCGCGGCTGCGGCACTCGCGCTGCAGGGCGGAGCGGGTGCCGGTGAAGTCCGCGGTGTCCTCGACGAGGAAGCGGGTGATGCCGCGGTAGAGGCGGGCGGTCTCCTCGTCGGTGCGGGCCAGTTCGCGCAGGCTCGGCAGGGCGGGGGCGTGGGCGTCGGTGACCAGGCGGCGCTTGGTGTCGTGGTCCAGGTCGCCGTGGACGTCCCGCAGGTCGAACGTGTCGAGGTGGTGCAGGCCCTCGCGGGCGATGAGGGCGCGCAGGGCGTCCCCGTAGGCGTCGATGTGCGCGTCGGGCACGTGGATGAGGTCGCCGAAGATGTGGCCGTCGGAGCAGATCAGGATGCGGGCCCCGGGCTCGTACAGCTCGCCGATCCGCGCGCAGAGGCGGTCGAGGAAGCCGAGGGAGAGGCGCTCGCCCTCGTCGGGGAGGTGGCCGAGGACCTTGGCGGGGTTCGGGGACTTGCAGGGGAAGCCAGGGAGCGTGAAGAGGACCGGTTCGCCGGCGTCCGTGAACTGCCGTATCTGGCGCAGCTGCTCGGGGTGGCCTGCCGGGTCCGGCGAGGCGGGCCCGCTGGTGCGGTGGTAGGGCAGGAGGAGGCCCAGGATGCGGGCCTCCACGGCGGTCGCCGCGCGGGTGAGGGTGGCGGTCATGGTCGCGCTCACCCTCCGGACCGGGGGCAGCCGGGCCGGTCGAAGGCGACGGGCAGCTCGCTCACCCCGCGGCCGAGGACGGCGGGGACCCAGGACAGGTCCTCGTCGGGGATCGCGAGCCGCAGCCCCGGCAGCCGGGCGATCAGGGTGCCGAGGGCGATGCGCAGTTCGATGCGGGCGAGCGCCGCGCCGGGGCAGAAGTGGACGCCGTGCCCGAAGGCGAGGTGCGGGCCCTGGGCGCGGTCCAGATCGAGGGTGTCGGGGTCGGGGAAGCGCTCGGGGTCGCGGTTGGCGGCGCACAGCGAGACGATGACGGAGTCGCCGGCGGGGACCCGGGTCCCGTGGAGGTCGGCGTCCTCGGCGAGGAACCGCCAGGTCGTCAGCTCGAAGGCGCTGTCGAGGCGCATGAGCTCCTCGACGGCGGCGGGCATGAGACCGGGCTCGGCGCGCAGCCGCTCCAGCGCCGCGGGGTGGCGGAGGAGGGCCACCACGGCGGTGGTTATCTGGTTGGTGACGGGTTCCTGTCCGGCGACGAGGAGCTGGAAGATCATGGAGTCCAGTTCCTCCGGGGTGAGCTCGCCGTCGTCGCGGGCGGTCACCAGCCGGCCGAGGAGCCCCTCGCCCGGGTCGGCCACCACCTCGGCGATGTACGCCTGGAGTTCCCGCAGCAGCGCCTCGTAGGCCGCGCGCCCGGGGTCCGTGGGGCCCACGGGGGCCACGACCTTGCCCCACTCGCGCCGGAACCGGGCCGCGAGGTGCGGGGGCAGGCCGATGGTCTCGGCGAGGACCTGGAAGGGGAAGCGGGCCGCGAAGCACTGGACGAGGTCCGCGGTCCCGGCGCTGTCGGGCAGCGCGTCGAGCAGCGCGTCGGCCATCTCCTGGAACCGGGGGCGCAGTTCCTCGACGCGGCGCGGCGCGAACGCGTCGGTGACCAGGCGCCGCATCGCGGTGTGCTTCGGCGCGTCCTGGTGGAGCAGGTGGGCCTGGAGCTGCGAGTGCTGCGGCTCGGGCATGATCGAGGCGCGGGCGCGCCAGCGGTCGTTGCCGAGGTCGTGGTTCTTGCCGAGCCGCGGATCGGCGAGGGTCCGCTGGGCGGCGGCGTGCCCGGTGACCAGCCAGGCGATGACCCCGCTGGGGAAGAGCACCCGGTGAATCGGTCCTGCGGCGCGCATCCGCTCGTACAGCGGGTACGGGTCCCGCTTGTAGGCGGGTCCGTAGAGGGGAATCGGGTCGGGCAGCGACACGTGCGGTCTCCTCGCGAAGTCGTGGGGCCCCTGAGAAGTCGGACAGGGGGGCGGGTGAGTTCCCGGGACTTTGCGAGACCTTGGGGAGAGCGGCGGTCGCACCGTGGCCCGGCCGGGCCGGCTCCACACCGGGCGCCGCGCCCTGCCCCGGCCTGGCCGAGATACAGGTGCGGGCGGGGCAGGTGGGGCCGACGTCAACGGCAGGCGTCGGGCGGTCCCGCGGCAGGGGCGGGGCTGTCTGAATAATGGCGTCGCCTTGGCACGGTCGTGCGGGCAGGCTCTCATTCAGGTGGATTGTGGTGACGCGGGTCGCGTGAGCTGCGCGCGAATCTCATGCTGACATACGACTGATCGGCTGATCGGGAGGTATGCGACATGAGGCTTAGATCATCTCGTTGGGCTCGTGCCGGCGTGGTAGCGGCGGTCATGGGCGTTTGTGTGCCTGCCTTCGCGGGCACTGCTCACGCTGCCCCGTCGTCGACGCTGCTCTTCTCGGCCGACGGTGGCGCGACCTGGGGCTCGAACGTCAGCACATCCTCGGGCGCTACGGTTCTGGTGAGGATCTGGTCGCACAACGACACCGGTGCCACGATCCGCAACGCCTCGGTCGCCACCTCGCTGCCCAGCGGTACGACACTGATCCCCAACTCCACGCGGGACTGCCTGAGCCCCAGGACAACCGACCCGGCTTGGCCCTCGGGCCCCGACACCACCTGCGGCGAGACGGTCAACGACGCGGCCGTCTGGTCTGGCGCCGACCTCACCACCAGCCCGACAGCAGGCATCCAGGGGCGCTCGGCCTCCGCCACTTCGGGAGACCTCACGACAGGCTGGAGCTACGTGGGGTTCTCGATGACCGCGCCCTACGTGGACTCGACCACCACGATCACCGAGACCGCGAGCCTCAACGGGTCCGGGACAGGACACCCTTCGTCCAGCGGGACGATCACCGTGTCGGACTAGGGACTGTCCGGAGAGCCGGGCCGGCCCCGGCCCGGCCGCACGCGCCGCCGAAGGGCGGCTCCGGCCGCGAACGGCAAGCGCCCCACCTACCGCCATCCCTGAGTAGTCGGCCGTCAGGCCACCCCGGTTCCCGGGGGCGAAAGGGATAATCCTCACGCGCCGCGAGCCCGGCGCGGAGCGCGCCGGCCGGGTTCCGGCGTGCCACGATGCGGCGATGACCGCTCGTCATCTCCTCGCCCGGTACGGAAGCCCGTACGCCCCCCTGATCGGCTTCGTCCTGCTGCTGGCCGCCCTCTTCGGTGTCGCGTACGCCGCCGGGGCGGCGGCCGGCCCCGCGACCCCCGGCATACACCGCACCGGCGGCGGTTCCGGGGGCGGCACGGGTGGGATGGACGGCATGGGCAAGCACGACATGGGCGCCCCCACCGGGCAGGTGACCCGGTGAGCGCGGCCACGGTCACCACCACCGAGCTGATCGTCGGCGGGATGACCTGCGCCGCGTGCGTCGCCCGCGTCGAGAAGAAGCTCGGCCGGCTGGACGGCGTCAGCGCCGCCGTCAACCTCGCCACCGGCCGGGCCCGGGTCGACCACCCGGCCGGCGTCACCGCGGAGGCGCTGATGGCCGTCGTGGTGGGCGCCGGGTTCACCGCGGCACTGCCGCGGCCGGAGACCGCCGAGGAACCCGGCACCGAGGCCGCGGCCGCGACGGCCGCCAGGACCCGGCTGCTGGTCACCGCCCTGCTGTCGGTACCCGTGCTGGTGCTGTCCATGGCCCCGGCGCTGCAATTCCGCAACTGGCAGTGGCTGTGCTTCGCCCTGGCCACGCCCGTCGCCGTGTGGGGCGCATGGCCCTTCCACGACAAGGCGCTGCGCGGGCTGCGGCACACCACGGCGACCATGGACACCCTGGTCTCTCTCGGCGTGCTCGCCTCCTACGCGTGGTCGGCGTACGCGCTGTTCCTCGGCGGGGCCGGCGAGCCGGGCATGCGGATGCCGTTCACGCTGGTGCCCGGGGCGGGCGGTACGGCGGACGTCTACCTGGAAGCGGTGGTCGGCGTACCGCTGTTCGTCCTGCTCGGCCGGCTGCTGGAGTCGCGGGCCCGGCACGGCACCGGGGCGGCGCTGCGGGCGCTGGCCTCGCTCGCCGCGAAGGACGTCGTCGTGCGGGCCGATGGCGTGGAGCGGCGGGTGCCCATCGGTCATCTGCGCGTCGGCGACCACTTCGTCGTCCGGCCGGGCGAGCGGGTGGCGACCGACGGCGTGGTCGTCGCGGGCAACTCCGCGCTGGACCTCTCGCTGGTCACCGGCGAGTCCGCGCCCGTCGAGGCGGGCCCCGGCACGGCGGTGGTCGGCGGGGCCGTCAACTCCGGCGGCCTGCTGGAGGTACGGGCCGGGGCGGTCGGCGCGGACACCCAACTGGCCCGGATCGCCCGGCTGGTGGAGGACGCGCAGGCGGGCAAGGCCCGGGTGCAGCGCGTCGCCGACGCCGTCGCGGGCGTGTTCGTCCCGGCGGTGCTGGCCGTCGCCGTGACGGTCCTCGGCTTCTGGCTGGGCGCGGGCGCCACCGCGCAGGCGGCGGTCACCGCCGCCGTCGCGGTGCTCGTGGTCGCCTGCCCCTGCGCGCTCGGCCTGGCGACGCCCACCGCGCTGCTGGCCGCCACGGGCCGCGGCGCGGGCCTGGGCATCCTGGTCAGGGGCCCGCAGGCGCTGGAGGGGCTGCGCCGGGTGGACACGGTCGTCCTGGACAAGACCGGCACGCTGACCACCGGTTCCATGGCGGTGACGCGGGTGGCCGCCCGCACCGGCGGCCTGGGCGCCGACGCCGCCCTGCGGCTGGCCGCTGCGGTCGAGCGGGGTTCGGAGCACCCGGTGGGCCGCGCGGTGTGCGCGCACGTGCCGGACGCGCAGCCGGCGGCGCTGCCGGAGGTCACCGGGTTCACGGCGACACCGGGGCGGGGCGTCGCCGGGCGCGTCGACGGGCGGCTGGTGGAGGTCGTCCGCCCGGAGGAGGCCCGGCGGGCGGGCACCCGCCGCAAGGGGCAGACCCCGAAGAGCGGTCTCCCCCGGGAACTCGCGGACGTGGTGCGGAGCGAGGAGCAGGACGGCCGGACCGTGGTCCTGGTGCGCGTCGACGGCGCGCCCGAGGCCGTGATCGCCCTCGGCGACACCGTCCGCTCCGGCTCCTACCGCGCGGTCGACCACCTCAAGCGGCTCGGCCTGCGCCCCGTGCTGGCCACCGGGGACAGCGAGGGGGCGGCGCGGGCCGTCGCCCGGGAGCTCGGCATCACCGAGGTCCACGCGCGGGCCACGCCCGAGGACAAGGCGGCCCTCGTCGGCGAGCTGCGCGCGCAGGGCCGCCGCGTCGCGGTCATCGGCGACGGTGTCAACGACACCGCCGCCCTGGCCGGCGCGGACCTGGGCATCGCGATGGGCAGCGGCACGGACGCGGCCATCGGAGCGGCGGACGTGACCCTGGTCCGTGAGGACATGGGTGCCCTCGCGGACGCGGTCCGGCTCGCGCGCCGCACGTCGGCGACGGTCCGCGCCAACCTGGTCTGGGCGTTCGGCTACAACGTGGTCACGGTGCCGCTCGCGGCCGTGGGCCTGCTGAACCCGATGGTCGCGGCGGCGGCGATGTCCGTCAGCTCGGTCCTGGTCGTGGCCAACAGCCTGCGCCTGCGCGGCTGGCAGCCGGCCCCGGCCCGGCCGGCGTCGACCCGCCGGCGCCCCGGCCCCGGGGCGGGCACGGGCCCGCGCCGCACGGCAGGCCCGGCCGGTACGAGCCTGCCGACGGCCCGGGAGGCCGCGGGAGCCGCGCCCCCGCCCGGGGAAACGAAGCCGCCGGCCCGTACGGACGTACCCGCCGAAGCCCCCGAGTCCGCCCGCCCCGCCACGGCCCCACGAGGTGAAACACGATGACGTCCCCCTCCCCCGACCCCGGCCGCGGGCGGCTCGCCGGCCTCGCGCGCGCCGCCCTCGTGCCGGTCGCCGCGTGCGCGGTGACCCTCGGCGGGCTGGGCGCCTGGACGCTCTCCGGTGCCGCCGGGCGGCCGGTCGCCGTCACCGTCGAGGACGCGCGCGTGCTGCTCCCGCTCGGCACGGACGACACCGCCGCGTTCTTCCGGCTGCGCAACGACGGCGACGTGGCCGACGAGCTCATCGGCGTCGACGTCCCCACCGCGGGCGGTGCCATGCTCAGCCGTACCGTCGTGAAGAAGGGCGCCGGCTTCATGCGGATGGTGCCGTCCATGCCCGTGCCGGCGCGCGGCACGCTGGAGATGACGCCGGACGGCATGGACATCATGGTGACGTCCCCGCCCCGGCTGCGCCTCGGCGACCGGCTCCCCTTCACCCTGCGGTTCCGCGAGAGCGGGCCGGTGCGGGTCGAGGCGCTGGTGGTCCGGGCGGGCAGCGCGGGGCGGTCCGGGAACTGACCGTCACCGACCTCACACCCCCCCGCACCCCGGCCCGGGGCGGCGGCCCCGCCTTCTCCCCCTGCCGCCGCCCCGGGCCGGTCCCGCGGCACGGCGTCACGCCGCGGCGCGCGCTCCCGCCAGTACCGGTACCCGGGCCGCGTCGCGCTCCGCCGTCTCCAGCTGGCCGATCAGCGCCTCCCGCGCCCGTGCCACGCGCGAGCGCACCGTGCCGACGGGGCAGCCCGCCACGACCGCGGCCTCCGCGTACGGCAGCCCCAGCATCTGCGTCAGGACGAACGCCTCGCGCCGTTCGTACGGCAGGCGGTCCAGCAGCTGCGACAGGGCCACCCCCTCGTCGAAGCCCGGCAGCTGCGCGGACTGGGTCCGCTCGGCGGCCGACTGCCAGTCGTCGGTGTCCGACAGCCGCGGCCGGGCCGCGTTGAAGCGCAGCCGGTCCACGACCGTGCGGCGGGCGATGGACAGCAGCCAGGTACGGGCCGATGAGCGGCCCTCGAAGCGCGGCAGCGAGCGCAGGGCCCGCAGGAACGTCTCCTGGACGAGGTCGTCCGCGCCCTGCGGGTCGTTGCTCAGCCGCGCGACGAACCGCCGCACGTCGCCCTGGGTGGCGCGGATGAAGCGCTCCACGGCGTCGGCGTCGCCGCCGCGCGCTGCGAGCGCCCAGGCGGTCACCGTCTCGTCGTCACGCACCGCGGCCCCCCGGGCGGGGGGTGGTGCGCGGGGCCGCGGCCGCGGCGGGGACGATGGCGGGGTGCACTGCAGTGAGTTCCGTACCGCCCTTTCCGCCCGCGTCGACGGCGAGGAGCTGCCGCCGGACATGTCCGGGGCGGCCCTCGACGCGCACCTGCGCGGGTGCGCCGAGTGCCGGCGCTGGGGCGAGCGGGCCCGCCGGCTGAGAGTGCTCGCGGCGGGGTTCGGCCTCGGCTGACGCGGCCGGGCGGGCAGGGGGACGGCGGCCGGGGGCGGCCGGTGGGAGGTGCCGGCGCGGCACGTCCCGTGTGCGGGCAGGGGTCATCGCCCTGGGTCCTTCCTGGAATCGGGCACCCTGGAGCGCGGGGTGGCCCGGTGACGTGGTTTCGGCGCGAGGGGTCGCCGTCAGCCTGCGGCCGCGGCGCCGGGGGCCGGTGGACCACGTGTGTCCAGGACATGGGCGTAGAGCAGCTGCCGCAGCCGCTGCGCGGCGCGGGTGCGGTCGGCGCGGACGCGCGGCGGCCGGGGGCGGCTCGGTACGTCGTGGAAGAGGACGAGGAGCGGTGCGAAGAGGCGGGTGCGCAGGGTCCGGGCGAGCCGGAACGCGGCCTGTTCGCCGCCGGAGAGCCAGACGCCGCAGATGACCGCGACGAGGACGTGGGCGGACCACATGCCGAGGGCGCCGTGTCCGCCGTGCAGGAACATCGAGTGCGCCGGCATGGCGTCCATGGGCATGGAGTGGCCCATGCCGGCCATGGAGCCCATGCCCGCCATGCCCTCCATGGCGGGCATCGAGGCCGCGTGGTGGCTCATCCCCGCGCCCGGTCCGGGCGGCAGGCCCGCGAGGGCGTCCGCGCGCGCCGCGTTGACGACGACGTCCTGGGCGAGGGTGAAGAAGAAGTGCAGCCCGGTCTGGGCCCCCACCGTGGCGAGGGTGATCAGCAACGGGCCCCGCTCGCGCCCCGCCAGGAACCATGCCCCGCTGCCCGTACCGGACAGTGCGACGGCGACGGCCCACCAGGGGACGGTCGTCCCCGACATCAGCGCGTGTCCCAGGGCAGCGAGCAGCACACAGACGGCTGCGAACACCGCGGCTCGCAGCGCTCGGGGTCCCTGGTACGGCTGCCCTGCTCTCATGACGTGGACATCGTTGCACCCGCGTCGCGCGACGCGACGGCGGGGGGCGCTCCACGGCCCGTGCGTCCGCCCGCTCGGGCGCACGGGCCCGCCCCGTACCGTCCGCCCGGCGGTACGAGGCGGTGGGCCGCCGGCTCGGGGGAAAGACCGGCGGCCCGGGTCCCGTCGCTCCATTGGGACTCGCGAGGAGAAGTCAACCGCACCGTGGCCGCGGACGGGAGCGTGTGCGCGGCCCGGCCGTGGGTGCGCGGCGCACACCCCGTGTGAATGCTCAGCCTCCGGACGGTCGGCGGCGGGGGGTTCCGGTCTTCTTCTTCGCGGGCAGCCAGGCGGCGCTCTCCTTGTCGCCGAAGCGGGTGCCTATCGCCCCCTTGATCACGGAGAGGGCGGCGGGGAGGGCGGCGATGGCGGCGGCCTTGAGGGCGGAGACGCTGGTGAGGTCGAACCCGTCGGCGATGACGAGACCGAGGAAGGTGGTCACGTAGGCGGCGAGGGTGCGTTCGATGACATCGACGAGTGCTTTGGGCATGTTCTTCTTCCGGGTCTCTTCCGTTGGGGCCGTTTCTCGGGGCCGCTTTCCTGGGGCCGGCTTCCTGGGGCCGGTTTCCTGGGCCGATGGGTGACGAAGGGGGGCGCGCCGGGTGCCTGCGCCCCCGGTAGAGGCAGGGTCGTGGCGCGACGCCTCCCACCGCAACCCCTGATGACCTCAACCCCTGACGTCCGACGGGCCCTTGAGCACACTTTTCCGCGGGTCGGCGGTAGGGTCGTCGGGCGGCCGCGACGGTGCCCCCGGCCGCTGGGGAGGGTCCGCGTGGTCAACCCATGGCTGGCGATGGCGTCCGGGGACGACCCGGCCGAGCGGAGCCGTACGGTCCGCGGCGCTCATGCCGCGTTCGTCGCCGGGTCCCCGGTGGACCCGCGGGTCCGCACGGTGATCGCCGACTCCTGGCGGCGCTCGGCCGCCGCCCTGCCCGCGCCCGAGTTCCTCGTCCCCGTCGACATGACGGACGGCGAGCTGGAGGAGCACCGCCGGGCCCACCCCCTGGCGGCCGCCATGCCGCTCTTCCGGGAACTGCTCGGCTCGATCGCGGACGACGGCGCGCACCTGCTCGCGGTCTGCGACGCGGCGGGCCGGATGCTGTGGGTGGAGGGGCACCCGGGCGTGCGCGGGCGCGCCGAGCACATGAACTTCGTCGCGGGCTCCCGCTGGGACGAGCGCCACGCCGGCACCAACGCCCCCGGCACCGCCCTCGCCCTGGACCACCCCGTGCAGATCTTCGCCACCGAGCACTACAACCGCCTCGCCCAGCCGTGGACGTGCGCGGCCGCCCCGGTCCACGACCCGCGCACCGGGCGGCTCCTGGGAGCGGTGGACATCACCGGCGGCGACCACCTGGCCGCGCCGCACAGCCTGGCCCTGGTCCGGGCGACGGCACGGGCCGCCGAGTCGCTCCTGGCCGCTTCCGCGGCCCCGGGGCACGTCCTGTCGGCGCTCGGCCGGGACGAGGCCCTCCTCGTCGCGGACGGGCGCCGGTTACGGCTGGGCCGGCGGCACAGCGAGATCATGGTGCTGCTGGCCGGCCACCCCGACGGCCTCACCGGCGAGCAGCTCGCCGCGGCGCTGTACGGCGAGCGGACGGTGCCGCCCGTCACCCTGCGCGCGGAGCTGTCGCGGCTGCGGCGGCTGGTGGGCCCGCGGCTCGCCTCCCGCCCGTACCGGCTGGACGGGCCGGTGGAGACGGACGCGGCCCGGGTGGAGCGGGAGCTGGACGCAGGTGACCTGCGCGGCGCCCTGCGCGCGTACGACGGCCCGCTGCTGCCGCTGTCGGAGTCGCCCGGCGTGTGCCGGATGCGCCGGATCCTGGAAGCCCGGCTGCGCCGCGCGGTGCTGGCGGGCGGCGACGCGGGAGCGCTGCAACTGTGGGCGGACAGCCCGTGGGGCGAGGACGACCTGGAGGTGTGGGAGCGGCTGCTGGCCGCGCTGCCCGAGAGCGCCCCGCACCGGCAGTCGGTGGCGGCGGAGGCCCGGCGGCTGCGCGCGGCCTACGGCGGCAGGTCCGGGCCGGCCCCGCGGCCGGCCGGCGGGGCAACGTCGTCGCAACCTGCCCGGCGCTAGCTTCCCCGCATCGCCGCCCGCGACGGGAGCGGGCGGCAGCGACCCGGAAGGCCGTCCCTGATGTCTCGCTTCGCCGACCCCGGTTCCCCCGACGCCGTCGTCTCCTACCGGCCGCGCTACGACCACTGGATCGGGGGCGCGTACGTGGCGCCCAAGCTCGGCCAGTACTTCGAGAACCCCACGCCGGTGAACGGGCAGCCGTTCACCGAGATCGCGCGCGGCACCGCCGACGACGTCGAACGGGCCCTGGACGCCGCCCACGCGGCGGCCCCCGCGTGGGGCCGCACCTCGCCCGCCGACCGCGCCGCCGTCCTGAACCGCGTCGCCGACCGCATGGAGGCGAATCTGGAGGCGCTCGCGGTCGCCGAGTCCTGGGAGAACGGCAAGCCCGTCCGCGAGACCCTGGCCGCCGACATCCCGCTCGCCATCGACCACTTCCGTTACTTCGCGGGCGTCCTCCGGGCCCAGGAGGGCACGCTCTCCCAGCTCGACGAGGACACCGTCGCCTACCACTTCCACGAGCCGCTGGGCGTCGTCGCCCAGATCATCCCGTGGAACTTCCCCCTCCTGATGGCCACCTGGAAGCTGGCCCCGGCGCTCGCGGCGGGCAACGCGGTCGTCCTGAAGCCGGCGGAGCAGACGCCGGCGTCGATCCACGTGTGGCTGGACCTGGTGGCCGACCTGCTGCCCCCGGGCGTGGTCAACGTCGTCAACGGTTTCGGCGTGGAGGCCGGCAAGCCGCTGGCGTCCAGCCCCCGCGTCGCGAAGATCGCCTTCACCGGCGAGACCACGACCGGCCGCCTGATCATGCAGTACGCGTCGGAGAACCTGAAGCCGGTGACGCTGGAGCTGGGCGGCAAGAGCCCGAACATCTTCTTCGACGACGTCTCGGCGGCCGACGACGACTTCCTGGACAAGGCGCTGGAGGGCTTCACGATGTTCGCCCTCAACCAGGGCGAGGTCTGCACCTGCCCGTCCCGCGCCCTCGTCCAGCAGGGCCACTACGCGGCCTTCATGGAGGCGGCTGTCGCCCGCACGGAACAGATCGTCGCGGGCCACCCCCTGGACACCAGCACCATGATCGGCGCCCAGGCGTCCAACGACCAGCTGGAGAAGATCCTCTCCTACCTCGACATCGGCCGGCAGGAAGGCGCCCGCGTCCTCACCGGCGGCGCCCGCGCGGACCTGGGCGGCGAACTGGCGGGCGGCTACTACGTCCAGCCCACGATCTTCGAGGGCAACAACCGCATGCGGGTCTTCCAGGAGGAGATCTTCGGCCCGGTGGTGGCGGTGGCCCCCTTCAAGGACTTCGACGACGCGATCACCACGGCCAACGACACCCTGTACGGCCTGGGCGCGGGCGTCTGGACCCGCAACGGCACCACGGCCTACCGAGCGGGCCGGGCGATCCAGGCGGGCCGCGTCTGGACGAACTGCTACCACGCGTACCCGGCGCATGCTGCCTTCGGCGGCTATAAGCAGTCGGGGATAGGCCGGGAGACGCACAAGATGATGCTGGACCACTATCAGCAGACGAAGAATCTACTGGTGTCGTACTCGCCGAAGAAGCTGGGCTTCTTTTAGGGCCGGTCAGCGCATGGAGGGCCCCGCCCGCACGTCTTGGGAAAGACGCACGGGCGGGGCGGTCTGAGCTATCGACCTTGACCGCTGCCCGTTGAGCGCCTCAGGCGCCCTTGTGGGGCACGCGTTCCAAGTGGTCCGCCTCAGCCTTGCGGTACCCGGCGGCGTTATTCAGATACAGCGCGGCACGAAAAGCCGCCCCTTCGGACTTGTTCTCGGATTCGCGTGCGGCGGCTTCCTCAGCTTCCGCGACGGCACGTCGGAACCGTCGGCAGATACCGCACTCCCGCCGGGTCGGGTAGGCGGGCGGCCCGCCGGTGTGCGCCACGGGGACCATGCCGGGCAGACCCCAGATGGGGTGCGGGCCGATCACGCGTGCCCACCCCTCGTGGCAGTGCCGCTCCGGTTGACGACGAACGGCTGACTCTCCGTCGCCACGCCTGCGGCCCGCCGTTCGGCAGCCGTGGCCAGTCGGACGCCCTGGAGCGAGGCGTCCCATTCGAGCCCACCACCCGGCGGCCGGAGCTGGATCGCGCCGTCGTCGGTGGCCATGACCTCTCCCACTCGGTCCCGGTGTGTGTCCACCAGCCACAAACCCAGTCGGTAGGTGATCAACGGGGTTGTTGGTGTCGTCATTTCGTTCGAGCCTCCATGTGTCCCGTTCAGGGGGAACGGGCATCAACCGTGCGACTCAGGTTCCACTGGCCCCGCTACGCTGACCAGGGCTTCAGCCATCCCAAAAAGCGCTGGAATCAGGGGAGTTGAACACATGAGCGATGAGTCGGACTCACCGGAGTCGCCGGCCGACACGTTCGGCGCGGAGATCAAGTTCGCCCGTGAGGCGCGCGGGTGGTCGCAGGCGCAGCTCGCCGTCATGCTGTGCTGCCGACAGCCGTACGTCAGCAAGGTGGAGACGGGGCAGCAACTGGCCTCGCCTCAGTTCGCCGAACAGTGCGACCGGGTGTTCGGCACGCCCGGGGTCTACGCGCGGATGCGGCAGCGAGCGGCTGACGCGGGGAATCCCGTTTGGTTCATCCCGTACCTCGAACTTGAACGGGAAGCCACAGCCATCTGCGGATACTCAAGCCTCTTCGTGATGGGCATACTGCAAACGCCGGAGTACGCCGGGGCCGTCTATCGGGCCGCCCACCCGGAGGAGACCACAACCCAGATCAAAGGGCGCGTGGAACGCCGCATGCGGCGCCGGGAACTATTCGACCGCCCCAACCCGCCGTCCCTGTGGGTGATCCTCCACGAGTCGGTCCTATGGTCGGGAGTGGGCGGCGCAGAGGTCATGCGGGGCCAGTTGGGGCACCTGATCGCGGCCACAGAGTCGCCGCGCATCAGTCTGCAAGTGTTCCCCGCCAGTGCGGGCACTCCGGCGCGAGGGACGCCCTTTATTGTGCTCAGGCGACAGGACGAGAGCGAAGTCCTGTACGCGGAGACCTACACGAGAGGGCAGATCGACGACTCGGCGCAAGCGGTTTCCGACGCACGGGATGCGTACGAGCGCCTGCGCGCCGACGCTCTGTCACGTCACGAATCCCTCTCTCTCGTCCGGCACGCAATGGAGGCGTACACCCATGAGCACCACCCACGACTTTCCCCACCCGATATGGGTGAAGTCGAGTTACAGCGAGGGCAACGGCGGCGAATGCGTCGAATGGGCCCCCGCATTCGCCCCGTCCGGCGTCGTCCCGGTCCGTGACAGCAAGAACCCCGCAGGCCCCGCACTGCTGCTGTCCCCATCGGCCTGGTCCACCTTCGTGACACACGTCAAGGCCGCGCCACAGACCGCGTAACCCCACCCTGGAAGCCCCGGTCTGCCACCAGCGGACCGGGGCCTTCACATCACCGCGCATCGGCAAGATCCGGCTGCCGGACACCTCTCCCGCGCCCCGGCAGGCGGGGAGGAGCCGGGCCTATTCGTCGAGGCAGTCCGCCAGGAACCGCGCGCACCGGCCCAGTTCCTGCATGTAGAGGCGGGTGCCCTGCAGGGCGCGTCCCCGGGGCTGTGACAGGCAGGCCCGCGTCTGGTCGATCAGGTGCTGCCAGTGTTCCCGCGCCGGGGTCTCCCGGCTGAGATGGCCGGCCTGCTCCTGCGCCCGGTGGATCATCGCCTCCAGATGGCCACGCAGCGCCTTGGTGATCTCCTCCACCTCCGCCGCGGCCGGGGGCGAGGTCCGTTCCACCAGGGCCCGCCGGACCGTGGCCCGGATGCTGACCAGATCGAGCGGGCATGACGTGCCGGTCATCATCGGGTCGAGCCGAGGCCGGTCGGCCCCGGGCGTGTCGGGTGTGTTCATGCGTCACTTCCGTCGACTGGCTGGTCAGTCACGAGGCCGGGGCCGGGCTCCGTCACCGGCGTGGGGGCCCGGGCGTCGGGAGCGGAGTTCCTGGAGCGGGCGGTAGGCCCCCGCGCAGACGGCGGGAAGTGATGCACGGTTCACGATCGAACCGGAGCTCCCACCGCGGTCAGTCCGCCGGGGCCCTACGAGGGCGTGCGGGTGCGGGTCGCACGGCGGCTCTCGCAGCTGAGGTGTCGGTGTGTGTGCGCATGCGGCCACGCCTCTCCGGCTAGTGGTCCGTCAGGTGCTGCCAACGCTACGCAGTGTTGAGGTCAGCCCTCAACGAAGTTGCGGAAAATTGCGGAGGTTCACCCCAGGGCGTCGATCGCGGCCCGGATGAGCGTGCGGGCCTCGTCCCCGTACACGGCCACCTCCGCCATGCTGTCGAACGCCTTCGCGTAGTCGGCCAGCTCACGCGGCTGTGTCACGTTGATCTCGGCTGTCAGCGTCTCCACCAGGACCTGAACGTCGTCGAAGAGGTAGAACGCCTCCAGCGGCCACACGACGCGCTGCGCGGTGAACGGGATGAGCCCCAGGGACACGGACGCCAGCGGCATCACGGCCAGAAGGTGGAGCAGCTGCCCCTTCATGGCATCGGGGTCGGCGGTGCGGAAGCGCAGGACGGACTCTTCCATGAGGACGACGAAGCGGTGATCGCCCTCGTACAGGAACCGGGAGCGTGCCAGCCGGGCGGCGACGGCTTCGCAGACGTCGTCGGGGGTGCCCTGGAAGGCGGTGATCTGGTTCATGAGGGCGGTCGCGAAGGCCGGTGTCTGGAAGAATCCGGGCGGCACGTTGGAGACGTACACCCGGCAGATGCGGGTCCGCTCGTGCAGGGCGTAGAAGTCCTCCTGGACCTTGCGCATTCCGTGGCGGTGCAGGCGACGCCACTCCACGTACATCGAGTCGACCGCGCGGGCGGTGGCGATCAGGTCCTCCGCCTGGTCGCCGGCGTCGCAGGCCGCGCACCAGATGCGGATGTCCGCGTCGGAGGGCGGCGCCTCGCCTTTCTGGATACGGGTGGTCTTCGCCGGGTGCCAGCCGCACCGGGCGGAGAGCTCGCGCCCGGTGAGGCCGGCGTCCTTGCGCAGGTGCTGCAAGCGCACGGCGAGCGCCTCACGGGCTCCCTGGGCGCTGGACGAAGGAGAAGCGCTCATGAGCGGCCCGCCGCCTAGACGGTGTACTTCTCGTGGGGGACACCGCGCTCCCAGACGGCCTCGAACGCCGTCGCGCACAGCCGCACGGCCGCGGGGTCCCCGGTGATCTCGAACGCCGGGTCGGCCCAGTCGCCGTCACCGGTGAAGAAGTGGAACATCGTCAGCCGGTCGTCGATCAGCCAGAAGTCGTTGCCCGGTAAGGCGATGTCCGAGGCGCGGCGTCTGGGCAGCCAGCGGACCTGTTCGCCCGCGCCCAGGTTCAGTGCCGTCACGGCGTGCTCCCAGCGGATGTAATCGGTGACCGGCTCGGAGACTATCCGGGCGCGGCGCATGACGACACCCCGGGCCAGAGCGTCCTGCACGGTGGCGAGCCACCCCGGCCAGAACGACGCGGTGGGGTCCAGCACGATCTCCCCGGTGCGGGCGAACCGCTCGATCAGGCCGGCCTCGTCACCGACGGCGTACAGATCGCGCATCTCCAGGTGCACCGCCGAGTGCTGGGCGCCCCTGAGCAGTTCAGCAAAATCGGGCACGCTGTTCCGCGACATCGCACGCCTCCCTCAGGATCGCCACCATGCGGACCGGGATACGGATCACCGTCTCATGCGCCGGGATCCCTACCGTATGGCCGGTGACCCACTCCGTCCCGCCGACCTGCGCTCTCAGCAGTTCTTCGGCTTCCGCGCCCTGCAGGACCAGATCGGCGCTCTCCTCCTCCACCCACACCGTCGGCGACCCACCGCCTCCGGTGTTCGGATCGATCCCGACGAACCGTAGGCTCATGACACTCCCCGTATCGAGTTCGTTGCGCTTAGTTGCGCGACGACGGTCTCGCGCACCGGGGTCAGCGGTCAAGAGCGCGCGGAGGACGCCGCCCGGCCACAGTCGTCACCAGGCCACGGGCAGGCAAGCGGGCTTGGTGGAGACGAGGTTGGCCTCCCAGGGGATCTCGTAGTTCGGGGTGGCGAGGGCGAGGTCGGGAAATCGGGTGAACAGGGCCTCGAAGGCGGGTCCCGGTGTGTGTCCACCAGCCACACACCCAGCCGGTAGGTGATCACCGGGGCCGGTGGAACCTGAGTCCCACGGTTGATGCCCGTCCCCGGTGACCGGCTGATAGAAGGTGACGGCCTCACGGACAGGTGACCCGGCCGACTGGAGACCATGCGCGAGGAGGATCAACGGTAGGATAGGTAGCATGAGCGAGCCTACCGGCAAGTATTCGATCACGATGCCCCGGGACATCGCGGAAGCCGCCCGCAGCCGCAGTGGTCCGTCCGGGCTGTCTGCCTACGTCGCCGCCGCGGTCGCCCGCCAGATCGAACGCGACAATCTCAACGACCTCATCGGTGTTGCCGAGGCCGAACACGGCGCCATCACCGACGCGGAGATCCAGGCTCTGCGCGATCAACTCCACCAGGCGCACCTGGAGCAGACGCAGGGCGGGGCGGACGCCGCGTGACCCATTCCCCGGCCGCCACGCCGGGCGGCACCCTCGTTCTGGACAGCGAAGGGCTGGCCAAGGCCGTCCTGCGTGACCGCACGGTCACCGCCTGGCTCGCTCTCGCCCGCGCCGACGACCTGCGGGTGATCACGTCCGCGGCCACTCTCGTCGAGGTGGTCCACCCCCGGATCAACCGCCCGGCCCTGGAATGGACGCTGTCCAGGATCGTCGTCGAACCGGTGACCGAGCCGTTCGCCCGCCACGCCGCCGCACTGCTCGCCGACGCGGGACTGCACGGACACAAGTACGCCATCGACGCCATGCTCAGCGCCATCGCTCTCGCCGCGCCCGGCCCCGTCACGATCCTCACCTCCGACCCGGAAGACATCATCGCGCTGTGCGGCGCACGCGCGACCGTGATCAAGATCTGACCAGCGCCCGGCTCTCCTCGACCGCGTCAAGCAGAGCAACGACAGCGCCGGGTTGCTCTTCTACCCGAAGGTCACCGAGCGTCGTACCGCCCGCCCGGCTGCCCCCGATGACCGCCCCCGCTGCCCCGCCGCCTGCACCGGAGTTCTGGCAGCGGCGGCCGTCGGCTGCCTACCGTCGTCCGGACCGTGTTCCGGTGCGCTGCTGGGACGCCGCCGCTACGAGAGGAGCACCCGCTGTGCGTGTGCGCGAGGAACGGGAGCAGGCCGAGGGCGCCGGGCAGCTCTTCCGGCCGGCCGGGAACAGTTCGCCCGAGCGTCGCTTCGCCCCCGGGCACCGGCCGATGACACCCGGTCAGGCGAGCGCCCTCCAGCCCGCCGCGGGCAACAAGGCGGTGGGCTTGGCCATCGACCGGGCCAGGGCCGGAGGGCCGAAGATTCCCTGGGCCGCGCCGGGGACGCGCTCGAAGCGGACCCAGGGCGAGGCCGGCATCGAGCGGGGCGAGAGCCCGCCGCAGCGACAGCAGCGCGTCGAGCAGAAGCAGCAGGCGACCAGGACCACGCGCAGCGGCAGGGCCGGGACGTCGGCGAAGGGCAAGGAGATAGCGGAGGAGCCGGAGGAGATCGGCAATCCCACCCTCCGGTTCACCTCCAGCTATGCCGGCCCCACCGTGCAGTCCCTCACCGCCCGCCAGCAGATCGGCTTCGAACAGCAGGCGACGCTGGTGCGGGCGGACGGGATGACGACGCCGGCGGAGGAAGCGTACGACTTCTGGCAGGAGGTCACCGACCAGAATCTTCAGATCTCACCGAACTCGGTGAACTACCATCCCGCGAAAGCCAAGACGCCGTGGGTCGTCGACGGCCTCTTCCATCCGCCTTACAACACCATCGACGGAACGGTCACCAAGAACGACGAGCACATCACCTTCCACGACAGCCCCGGATTCTCGAGCGGCGAGGCGATGACGAACGGCTACTGGCTCTGCTCCTACGAGGTCAAGTTCCGCTGGAAGGTCCGCCGCAAGCTGGGCGGCCGGTTCACCAAGCAGGGACCGTCCTGGACCAGTACCGAAATGGTCCATCGGGTGGAATCGACGTTCGACCCCGAGCACCCGGAAGCGACCGCGCAGATCACGGCCCGGCCGGCGGGCGACCGCACGTGGAACGTCGAACTACCCGACTGAAGTCACCCTCGGCGCGCACGGCTTGAGGAGGTGCGGCCTCGGTCCCTCGCCTCGATCCCTCGCCTCGGCCGTGCCCGCCCCGCGCTGGATTACGTAGCGCCCCGGCTACGTAGTTCTCGCCGACGCGGCCTTCCCCTCCCCCGCGGCATCGTCGGTACCGCGGTCACGTCCCGCCGGCCCGACGGCTCGCACCGGGACGTGCCGGTGGATAGAAGACCGGTGGACAGAACAGGGGAATCGTTTGTTCAGCTCGTATCCGGCCCCCACGGCTTCCGTACCGACCGCGCGCCGGGTACGGGTGGCGGTCACAGCGCCCGATCCGATCAGCCGCGAAGGGGTTCTCAGTCTGCTGCGCCGCCACCCGGAGGTCGACCTCTCTGAAAGTGACGGCTCCGCGGCCGTCACCGTGCTCGTCGAGGACGCGCTCGACGAGGCCGTGCTCGCCCGGCTGCGGCGGATCGTGCGCGGCGAGGGAGCGCGGGTGGTGCTCGTCGTGGGGACCATCCGGGAGAACGAACTGCTGGACGTCATCGAGTGCGGCGCGGGAGCCATCGTCTGGCGCCGCGAGGCCACCGCGCACCGGCTGGTGCAGGCGGTGCTGACCGCGGCCGAAGGCGGCGGCGACCTGCCCGCGGATCTGCTGGGCCGGCTCATCAGCCAGGTGGGAAGCCTGCACCGGGGCGGCGCCGACCACCCGGGGGCCTTCCTGGGGCTGACGTCACGCGAGGTGGACGTCGTGCGGCTGGTGGCCGAGGGACTCGACACCTCGGAGATCGCCACCAAGCTGTCGTACTCCGAGCGCACCGTCAAAAACGTCATGCACGGGCTCACCACCCGCCTTCATCTGCGCAACCGCTCGCACGCCGTGGCGTACGCGCTCCGTGAGGGTTACATCTGACCGGGCGGGCGGCAGGGGCGGCCCCTTGAGGCACGAACGCTGCCCCGCCGCCGTCCCCGGCGCGCCTGCGCCCCGGGCGGCGCGGGGGCCACGATCGGCGGCGGGGCTGCGCGGAGCCACCGCCGGGAGCCGGCGGGGGCGGCGGCCGGCAGGTGGGAGCGCGCAAGTGATTCATGAGGTGGACGAGGCCCTCAAGGGCCTCATCGGCGGCGGGGCACTGGCCGGGTCCGGCATCGAGGTGTCCTTCGAGGTGCCCAGCCGTGACTGGGCGGCCCGGCGCAACGCGCCCGTGGTCAACGCCTACTTGTACGACGTCCGGGAGGACGTGTCCCGGCGGCAGCGCGGACGCGCGGAGCTGCGCGACGACCGGGACATCGTCGTGCGCCGCCGTCGCCCGCCGCGCTGGTTCCGGATCTCCTACCTGGTGACGGCCTGGACGAAGACGCCGCAGGACGAACACCGGTTGCTGTCCGCGGTGCTGGCCACGCTGCTGCCGCACGAACTGCTCGCGGCGGGGGATCTTCCGGAACCCCTCGGGCGCCTCGGCCTGGCGGTGCCCGTGACGGTAGGCGGCAGCCGGCCGGAGACCCGCTCCCTCGCCGACATCTGGTCCGCGCTGGGCGGTGAGCTCAAGCCCTCCCTGGACGTCGCGATGACCGTGCCGTTCCCGGCGTTCCCCGACTACGACGCGGGGCCCCCGGTCACGGAAGGCGCGGCCGTCAGGGTAGGCGGTGTGGACGGTGGCCCGCCCCGGGCGGAGGAGCGCGCCCACCGGCCCCGGCAGGTCGCGGCGGCCCGCGCCGCACGCGAGCAGGCGGCGGCGCGCCGTACGGAGCAGAAGAGAACAATTCACCAGCGCACGGAGCAGAAGAGCACCGAGCAGAGCCGCACGGAGCAGGCGTGAGGCCCGGGCCCGCGGACGGCCCCCGCCGCCCCACGACCTCCGCCCCCGGGAACCCCCGCGCGGCCGGTCCGGCGCGCGCGCTCCTCGCACGGCTGGCCGGGCTGCGGCACGCGGTGACCGCGCTGGTGGAACACCGCTCCGCCGACGACCCCACCGCGGACGACCCGTTGCGCGGCCTGTACTTGTCCGAGGAGGCCGTGGGCCACCTGCTGGGCACCTGGCAGGGCACGGTGCCGGCCGCGGCGCCGGAGACGGGCGTACGGCCGGGCACACCGGTGAAGCGGCCGCAGGACGCCGACGACCGCCTGGCCCGGACGGCCGCCCGGCTGCGGCTGACCGAGCTGGACACGGCCGTGCTCCTCATCGCTCTCGCCCCCGACCTCGACCGCACCTTCGAGCCGCTCTACGGCTACCTCAACGACGACGTGAGCCGCCGCCGCGCCACCGTGGGCCTCGCCCTGGACCTGTGCGGGACGCCCGCGTACCTGCCGGGGGCCCGCGCCCGGTTCCACCGCTCGGCTCCGCTGCGCGCCCTCGGTCTGCTGGCCGTCGAGGACGCCGACCGGCCGCTGCTGACCCGCTCGCTGTCCGTGCCCGACCGGCTCACCGCCCACTTGCTGGGGGACGACACCCCGGACGCCGCGCTCCTCGGCATGCTGCGGCCGATGCCGGACCCGCTGCCCGGCGCCGAGCTCGACGAGGACTTCGTCCGACGGCTGGCCGCACGCCTCGGCGACGGACCGTTCAGCGCCTACCTGCGCGAACACCGTGAGGGCGACGCGCCGGCCATCCTCACGTCCGCCCTGTGCGAGGCGGGCGTCGACGCGTTGCGCTTCGCGGGGCCCCCGGACCACGTCCCGGAGCTGCTGCGGGAGGCACGCCTGACCGGCCGGGCGGTCGTGGTGTGCGGCCTGCCCGAGCAACCGGGGCCGATGGTGGCGGAGTTGACGGCGGCCGGTGACGTCACCGTGCTGCTGGCCGACTCGCGTCCCTACGATCCGCAATGGTCGGCGCACGACCCGCTGGTGCTCCAGGCGCCCCGGCGGCCGGCCGGAGGCACGGCCTCCTGGCGTGCCGCGCTGGGGCCGGCGGCCGACGGCTTCGACCTGGCCGGCACGGTGGCCCCGTACCACCTCGGCGGTGAACACCTCTCCCGTGCCGCCCGCGCCGCGGCGGCGCTCGCCGCCTTCGACGGGATCCCGATCACCGCCGCCCACGTGCGGCTCGCCGCCCGGCAGCAGTCGGCCTCGGGCCTGGAGCGGCACGCGCGCCGGATCCGGCCGGCGGTGGACTGGCGCGATCTGGTCCTGCCCGACGGCCCCCTCGCCCAGCTGCGGGAGCTCACCCTGCGCGCCCGCCACCGCGACCGGGTGCTCGGCGACTGGCGGCTGAGCGCCGGCGGCGGTCGCGGACGCGGCGTCCTGGGACTCTTCGCGGGCGAGTCCGGCACCGGCAAGACGCTGTCCGCGGAGGTGATCGCCGCTGATCTCGGCGTCGACCTGTACGTGGTCCAGCTGTCCTCGATCGTGGACAAATACATCGGTGAGACCGAGAAAAACCTCGAACGGATCTTCACGGAGGCCGACCGCACGGACGCCGTGCTCCTCTTCGACGAGGCCGACGCCGTGTTCGGCAAACGCTCGGAGGTCAAGAACTCCCACGACCGGTACGCCAACATGGAGAGCGCCTACCTGCTCCAGCGTCTGGAGTCCTTCGACGGCATCGCCCTGCTGACCACCAACCTGCGGGCCAACATCGACGACGCGTTCACCCGCCGCCTCGACCTGGTGGTCGACTTCGCCTTCCCGGACGCCGGGCAGCGCCGCGCGCTGTGGCGGCACGGCCTGTCGCACGTGCCCGGCGCCGGGGACATCGACGTCGACGGCCTCGCCCGGGGCTTCGAGCTGGCCGGCGGCGCGATCCGCGGTGCGGTGGTCACCGCCGCCTACCTCGCGGCCGGCCGGGACGAGCCGGTCACCGCGGGCGACCTGTGGGAAGGCGCCCGCCGCGAGTACCGCAAGGCGGGCCGGCTGGTCCCGGGCGAGACGAGCTGGTGACAGCGGGCCTTGCCCGGGCCTTCCGGCCGCCCCGGGTCATACGGTGAAACGGACCACCTCCAGCTGGAGCTTCGACTCCATCGGGCTGCCGCCGTACCTCCACTTGCCGGGCTCGGTGCAGCCACGGCCCAGCCAGTGCCTGTCCTTCACGTACGCCTCGTGGCAGACGGCGCCGTCGAAGACCTGGAGGGTGAATCCCTGGAGGGGTGAGTCAGCGCTCTCCGTACTGCCGAGAACCATGTCCTGCTCGTCGGCCTCCTTCGCCCATTTGTCGCCCTTCCGCCAGCCCTCCACGACGTAGGCCCCGGCGCCGCTGACGCCGTTGGTGCCGGAGACCGCGATGTTGAGGGCCTTGATCGGCTTGCCCTTGCCCACCGTCCCGGCCTCGGCCCCGTCGCACACCGGCTCTTGCCAGCCCTCGTCCCGGACGTTGGCGCGGTAGCAGATGTGGCGGCCCGCGCTGCGGGCGGCGAGTTCGCGCACCGCGGTGGCCGCGGTCCGCTCCGCGGGCTTCTCCTCGGGCTGGTCCCCGCCTCCGCCGCCCTCCCCCTTCGGCTCCTCCTGTCCGCCCGGGTCGGGTTTCTCGGGTGCGTCGTCCGACGTCGGATCGGGCTTGGGGGGTGGGCTGCTGATCGGCGGGGCCGGGGTCGCCGGCGCGAGGTTGCCGGCCTTCTCGGGCTTCTCCCGGGCCACGCTCTGCACCTGTGGCCGGTACGCCAGCCAGATCGTCACGAACGCGACCGTCAGGGCGAGGAGCAGACCGAAGGTGGTGGCCAGCCAGCCCGGCAGGATGCCGCGCTGTACGAAGGAGCCGCTCACCTCCACCGGCTCGCTGCCGGAGCGGCGCAGGGCCAGCGCGTACGGCTGTTCCTGCTGGGAACCGAACCAGGTGATCTGCCGGGGGCGCAGCGTCACCTTCACGAAGGCGGCGCGGCCCGGCTCGATCTGGACGTTGCCGGGCCGGAGGTCGTACGACAGCCGTTCGCCGGTGTCCTTGCCGCTGAGCGAACCGGTGACCTTGGTGTTGCCGAGGTTGTCCACGGCCAGTCGCGGCCGTCCCCGGAACCGCCCCTTGACGGTGGGCGGCACCAGTTCGGCGCGCACCTCGGTGAAGGGGGTGAGGGTGAGGTTGCCCTCGGGGACGGTGACGGCGTCCGGGTGTTCCGTCGGCGTGACGCGTACCGCGTACGGGTGGGGGCCGGCGGTCGCGTCCGGCGTGCGCGGTGGCGCGAACGTCAGCTCCACCGTGCCGGTGGTCCCCGGATAGAGCCGCAGCGTCCGCGGCTCCACGGTGGTCCAGGGGGCGAGGTCACCGACCGGTTCGAAGCGGTACTCGTCGACGATGTCCCCGGTGTTGCGCACCCGCAGCCGCACCGTGGTGCTGCTGCCGGGGTCGACGGTCGCGGAGGCGGGTTCCAAAGATGTCCAAGGGCTCACGCCACGACGCTAGGAGAGGCGGCGGACACCGTCACGAGCCCTCCGGGCAGAGTCGGTTGCCCGGACGGGCGGAGACCTGTGCCCTCGGCCCGCACCGCGGCGCCCCGGGCCGCCGGCGGTGTCGCCCCGGCGCGCGCGGCGGCTCCGGTCTGCGCGGCCGTGGGCCGCCGCCGGCCGGCCGCGGAGGCATCTCCGCGCGCCCTCGGGGGCAACGGCCTTGCCCGGGGCCCGGCACCGGGGGACGTTTCGGTGGCGAGGTGCCCGCGCGAGGGTGGGGAGGTCCCGTTTCGCACCCCGAGGAGAGCAGAGCATGCCGTCCTATCTGTCGCCCGGCGTCTACGTCGAGGAGGTGGCCAGCGGTTCGCGTCCGATCGAGGGGGTGGGCACCTCCGTGGCGGCCTTCGTCGGGCTCGCGCCGACCGGGCCGCTGAACGAGCCCACGCTGGTGACCAACTGGACCCAGTACGTCGCCTCCTTCGGTGACTTCACCGACGGGTACTACCTCGCCCACTCCGTCTACGGCTTTTTCAACAACGGTGGCTCCGCCGCGTACGTGGTGCGGATCGGCGGCTGCGCCGGGGGCGCCTCCGGGGACGGCGAGTCCCCCGCAGAGGTGACCGGCCCGGCCCCCGCGGCGAAGCTGCCCGCCGCCGAGCCGCAACAGCTCGGCGCGTTCTCCGTGGCGGCCACCGCCCGGGGGGCGAACGGCCCCCTGACCGTGGAGGTCGCCGACCCCGAGGGGGAAGGCCCCGCCGAACGGTTCAAGCTGACCGTCAAGGACGGCGACAAGCCGGTCGAGACGTTCGACGTGAGCGCGAAGAAAAGCAACCGGTCCTACGTCGTCACGCAGGTCAAGGAGCACTCCAAGCTCATCACCGTGACGGAGGCCGCGTCGGCGGCCCAGCTCGCCCGCCCGGAGAACCAGACCGTCACCCTGGCCGCGCCGCCCGCCCCGGCCCCCGCCGCGCCGGCTCCGGCGGAGCGGGACACGACCGCGAACCCCGGACCGGCCCAGTACCTCGGTGACTCCGCGGACCGCACCGGCTTCGGCGGCCTGGAGGCCGTCGACCAGGTGTCCATGGTGGCCGTGCCCGACCTCATGGCCGCCTACCAGCGGGGCGCGATCGGCCTGGAGGCCGTGAAGGCCGTACAGCTCGGGCTCATCGCCCACTGTGAGCTGATGGGCGACCGGGTGGCGGTCATCGATCCGCCGCCCGGCCTCAACGCCCAGCAGGTACGGGTGTGGCGCCAGGAGACGGCGGGCTACGACTCCAAGTACGCGGCTCTGTACTACCCCTGGCTGAAGTCCTTCGACCCCGCGACGGGCCAGGCCCGGATGGTGCCGCCCAGCGGCCACGTCGCCGGCATCTGGGCCCGCAACGACTCCGAGCGCGGTGTGCACAAGGCCCCCGCCAACGAGGTCGTCCGCGGCGCCGTCGACCTGGAGCTCCAGATCACCCGCGGGGAACAGGACCTGCTCAACCCCGTCGGCGTCAACTGCATCCGCGCCTTCCCCGGCCGGGGCGTCCGCGTCTGGGGAGCGCGCACCCTGTCCTCCGACCCCGAGTGGCGCTACCTGAACATCCGCCGGTACTTCAACTACCTGGAGGAGTCGATCCTGATCGGCACCCAGTGGGTGGTGTTCGAGCCGAACGACCAGGCGCTGTGGTCCCGCATCCGGCGCAACATCTCGGCGTTCCTGGTCAACGAGTGGCGCAGCGGCGCGCTCTTCGGGCAGCGGCCCCAGGAGGCTTACTACGTCAAGTGTGACGAGGAGACCAACCCGCCCGAGTCGGTCGACCTGGGCCGGGTCGTGTGCGAGATCGGGGTCGCGCCGGTCAAGCCGGCGGAGTTCGTGATCTTCCGGTTGTCGCAGTTCTCCAGCGGCAGCGGTGAGTTGGAGGAGTAGGCCGCCCACCCCCGCCCCCAGCCCTCGTCCACGAGCGTCAAGCAGCCTAGAAAGACAGCGAACCCATGGCTCTCATGCAGGGTGACTCCCTCACCTCACACAACTTCGGCCTGCAGATCGACGGTGTGATGGTCGAGTACCTCTCGGAGGTCAGCGGCCTCTCCATCGAACAGGACGTCATCGTCAGCCCGCAGAACACCGCGCAGGGCAAGGTCGACATCAACATCCTGCCGGGTGTGCAGAAGAACGGGCAGTGCACCGTGGTGCGCGGCATGACCCAGTCGTCCTCGTTCACGCAGTGGATCAACGACTCGATCAACGGCCGGATGAGCACGGCCCGCAAGAACGCCTCCATCATCATGATGGATTACGAGGACAATCCGGTGAAGCGGTACAACCTGCGCAACGCCTGGTGCAGCAAGATCGACGCCAGCACCCTGAAGGCCGGCGAGGCCGCCGTGCTCACCGAGACCGTCACCATCGTCTTCGAAGAGCTGGTCATCGAATGATGCGGCGCACGGCTTCCGGTGCGCCGGGCGCGGCCCCGGTCACGGTGGCGCCGCCGGCCCCCCGGGCCGCGGCGGCGGGGACGGAGCCCCCCTCTCCGTCCCCCGCCGCCGCTCCGGCCGACGCGGCACCCCTCGGCCTGCGCACCGAGTTCCCCTTCCAACTGCCGCGCGGATACGTCGACGAAGCGGGCACCGTGCACCGGGACGGCGTGATGCGCCTGTCGACGGCACGGGACGAACTGGTCCCGCTGCGCGACGTCCGGGTCCAGGAGAACCCCGCGTACCTGTCGGTGGTACTGCTCGGCCGGGTCATCACGCGCCTGGGCACGCTGGCGATGGTGCACGACGGGATCGTGGAGAACATGTTCGCCTCCGATCTCGCGTTCCTCCAGGACTTCTACCGTCAGGTCAACGCCGAGGGACACACCCGCGCCGCGGTGGACTGCCCGCACTGCTCGGAGCCGTTCGAGGTGGAACTCGGCGGGAGCCGCCTGGGGGAATCGTGACGTACGCGACCGACCGCCTGCACGAGGAAATCGCGTACGTCGCCTACCACTTCCACTGGGACCTGGAGACGATCCTGGACCTGGAACACCACGACCGCCGCGGGTACACGGACCGGATCGCGTCCTTCGTGACGCGCGCCGGGGCGGAGGACTGAGCCATGGGATTCCTGGACCGGCTACGGGGACGGGGCGGCCGCCACCACGGGGGAGAGGCGGAGGCGCCTCACTCTCCTGACGGCACGGGCAGCCGGGGCGGTATCGAGGCCGGCGCCGGCGGGGTCGGTGCCGACGGGGTCGGTGCCGACGGGGTCGACGGTAGGGCGTCCGGCACGGCCTGGCGCGCGCTGCCGTCCATCGAACGGTCCGTGGGCGACGGCCGGGCCGAGGTCACGGACGCCGGGTTCGGCAAGCGGCTGCCGACGTGGCAGAACCCTTCTTTCACGGGCGTATCGTCCCCCCTCGGATCCCTCGGATCCCTCGTCGCCGCTCCCGCCGGCCTGCTGTCGGGGGCGACGAGCGACACGGGCCGGCCGGTGACCGGGCTGGAACAGCCGTGGCACACGCTGCCGTGGACGCCGGCATCGGCATCGGCATCGACGGAGCCGGTGGCGCGGCGGGTGCCGGTGGCGCCGCTGCGTGCCGTGTCGCGTGCGGCGACGGAGGCGGATACGAACGCGGTCGGAGGGGACGGAGGAGCCGGAGGAGCCGATGAGGCTGTCGGGGTCGGCAGGTCTGCCGTCGCGGCCTCGCGAACTCCGCGGGCTCGGGCTGCTGTCGGTGCTCGTCCGACCCCATCTGTCGCAACCCCCCGGCCGGTTGCGGCGACTGCACGCCCCTCGACCACCGCCGGTGCTCAGCGGGAAGCGGGGACGGCAGCGCACGGGGCTGCTGCCCGGGAGGCGCCGACATCGCGGGAGCGCTCGCCGGTCGCCGCTTCCTCGGCTCCGGCCTCTCAGGGCGTCCGTGTACCCCACCGAGCCCCGGAGCGCGGTGCCCGTGTGACACCCACCCGGCTCCGGCCGCCCCTGACCAAGGCGCCGACCGGGCCGGGGGCCGGGCAACGGCGGGTTCTGCCGGTCGCGCGGCAGGAGCTCGCGCCTGCGAGGAACACCGTGGCGGCGGCGGAAACCCCGGTGACGCATGCGCCTACCGTGCGGGAACCGGACGGTGTCCCCGGTGTGTCCGGGACGGCCGCACCGGCCGCGGACGGCCGAGGGGAAACCGACGCGGCTGCTCCGTACGCTCCCCTCAGCCGTCCCGCGCCGTCGCCGAGGAACGGGGACGCGCCGTCATCTCGACGGACAGCCTCCGGGACCGTGATGCGGCGGGCGGCCGCCCACCACGATCGGGCACCGGCAGCGCCCGGCCCGCGTGACGGAGCGACCGTCCCTCGCGCGGACGCCGCTTCCGCGAGCGCGGCACCCGGAACCGGCTCCCTTTCGGGGGCCGACGACGCGCCGGACCGCCACGGCCCGGCGGCCACCGGTCCGGCCGGCGCACAGCGGGCCGCGGTCCGGCGGAAGGACGCCGTCACGTACGCGCCCGGCGTGACCGCCGGTTCCGGGAGCACGGCGCCGGCACCCGGTCATGACGGCCCCGCCCACGCCGCATCGCCAGGCCCGGCCCTGACCCCGCTCCGGGCTCCTGACACCCGGCGCGGAGCGGCCACTGCCGCCGAGGCCGCCGGCCTCCGGCCGACCGTCGTCTCCGGTCCGCCCGAGGCGCGGCGGGCCCAGGTGCCCGGCCCTGCCGCCGCGGTCGGTGCCGACCCGGGGGCCGGTCCGCCCGCAGAACCGGCGCAGAACGCGGACGGCGGCCCGGCGCCCTCCCCGCGCGGGCCCGGCACCTCGGCCGTTCCGGCACGCCCCGTCACCAACCCGAGGCCAGCCGCCACCCCCGACCAACCGGAGGCCCCGCCGGCCCGGGCATCCGGCCCTGCCACCCCGGCCGGTGGCAACCCGATGGCCCACCCACCCGCAGTACGGGCGCAGAGCGCAAACAGCGGCCCCACGCCCACCCCGACCGTTCCGGCACGCCCCGTCACCAACCCGAAGCCAGCCACCACCCCCGACCAGCCAGAGGCCCGGCCGACCCAGACGCCCAGCCCTGCCACCCCGGCCGGTGGCACCCCGACGGCCCGCCCACCCGCAGAACAGGCACAGAACGCAGACAGCGGCCCCACACCCACCCCGACCGTTCCGGCACGCCCCGTCACCGGCCCGAGGGCAGCTACCACCCCCAGCCAGCCGGAGGCCCGGCCGACCCAGGCAACCGGCCCCGCCACCCCGGCCGGTAGCAACCCGACGGCCCGCCCACCCGCAGTACGGGCGCAAAATGCAGACACCGGCCCCACACCCACCCCGCACGACCCCAACATTTCGACCGTTCCGCCGCGCGCACTGCCCCCTGCGCAGGGCGCCCAGCCCGGGTCCGCCGTACCCTCAGGGCAGGCGCCGGCAGCCGCGCCTGCCTCCGGCCCGGTGACGGCAACTGCCCCTGTTCAGCGCGCCCTTCAAGGGCCCCGGCCGCTCGCGGTCGCCGACGGCCATGCCGTACCCACCGCTCCTTCGGCGACCGGCTCCGGCGCGTCCGGCCCGGGCCCGGGCCGCCGTCCGGCTCCTTCCGCCACCACCCCGTCCCTCTCCGCAAGCACGCCCCCAGGTTCCCCGGCGGCCACCACCCCACCCCCTACCAGGCCGAACCCGCCCTCGGGCCCGACCCCGGCTTCTCCCCCGCCCCACCGGCCGGTTCAGCGCGGCGTCACCCCCGTGGTCACCCGCCCCGTGGTCACCCGCGCCGGCCTCGGCGCCCCGATCTCCGCGACGCCCGCGCCGCCGGCCGCCGTGCCCCGGGCCGCGGGCCCCCCGGACTCCTCGCCCCGCCCCACCAAGCCCATGGGCGCGCCCCTCGTACCGCACCGCCACCGCCCCCGGGCAAGCGCGGCCTCACCAGCCCCCGGGCCCGGCCCCGTTCCCCGCTCCCCGCTGACACCGCCCGGCGGCCGGAGCACCCCGGCAGCCACCGCGCCGCGCCGTACCGCACTGGGTGTGCCGGTCACCGGCGCGCCCCCGGACGCCACGCCCCTGGCCAGGGCCTCGGCCCGTACGGAGGCCGCGCTTCCCGCCGGGCCCCCGGCCCGCGTGGCGGTCACGCCCGCCCGGGCCCCGCTCCCCCCACCTGCGGCCATGGAGTCCCGGGCCGCCGCCCCGCGGTCTCCGGTGGCCCCCTCCCCCGGCCGGCGGCCGACGCCGCACCGCGCGCCCCGGGGCGTGCCGCTGCGCCGCCTCACCCCGCACGGCTCCCCCGCCGCCCCTCGCCCCCTCCCCGTGGCTTCTCCCGCCCCTCATGCGGTGCCGACACCGTCCCCGCTCCCGCACGCCCCCGGTGCCGTCACCGCCCGGCGTGCGCCGCACTCGGCCACCGGGGCGCTCGCCGCCATGGCCGCGGCCACGGTGGCGGACACGCTGCCCCGGGTCCGTCCTCCGGGCCGGCCGGCCGCCGCGAGTGGGCCCCCACCTTCCTCCGAACCATCCCCTCCCTATGCACCGCGCCCTTCCCACGAACCGCTTCCTTCCTACGAGCCGACCGCGCGGGAACAGCCGCCGGGAAATCAGCCCCCGCCCGCCTACACGGGACCCCCCGCCGGCGGGTTCGACCCGCGCGCCCTCAGCGACTTCCAGCTCGACGAACTGGTGCACCGGATCATCGGCCGCGTCACGCGGCTGATCCGCACCGAACTGCGGCTGGACCGCGAACGGATCGGCAGACTCCGCGACCCCCGCCTGTGACCCGCCGACGGCCTCCCGCCCCGCCGGCCGACCGCCGGCCGACCGCCGCCGTATCTCTGACAGAACCTCCGACAGACACCTTCGACAGACCTGACAGAAAGGCCCTCCGCGATGTCCCGCCAGGACCCGGGCTCCTCCCTCTGGTTCACCCTCTCCATCGACGGCGAGAGCCTCGGCTACTTCAACGGGTGCGACGGGCTGTCGTCGCAGGTGGAGACGGAGCAGCGGCAGGAGGGCGGCAACAACGGCTTCGTCTGGCGGCTGCCGACCCGCGTCACCTTCTCCACCATCCGGCTGACCCGGCCCCTGACTCCGGACACCACGAAGGTCGCCAAGTGGATCTCATCCGTCCAGACGGGCATCAAGCGGCCCACCGCCCAGATCACGGCGCTGCGCGCGGACGGCTCGGAGGTGGCGCGCTGGGGTCTGATCGACGTGCTGCCCGTCAGCTGGCAGGGGCCCGCGCTCGACCCGGGCTCTCCGGCCGTCGCCACCGAGGTCCTGGAAATCGCCCACCACGGGTTCACCGACTAGCGGCCCCCCGACCGAGGAACGAAGAGACGACCCCCATGCCCAAGAGCAGCAACGGTGCGGGCAAGAGCCTGGTCCGGGCCTCCCTCGCCATCCACGAGCCCCCGCTCGGTACCGGCACCAGGCCGGGCGCGCTCATCCGAACGTTCGCCCTCGACTTCAACCCGGCGCAGTTGTCCCTCAGCCGTGCCGCCCAGTGGAAGGTGACGCCGACCGTCGCCGCACGGGGCGGCGCGCGGCCGGAGTTCATGGGGTCGGAGCCGCGCGTGATGTCCCTGGAGGTCTTCCTCGACTCCTCCGACCGTCCGACCGGCAGCGAGGTGCTGAAGAAGGTGGCGGCGCTGCTGAGCTGCTGCGAGGTGACCGCCAAGAGCGTGGCGGCCAAGAAGCCCTCGCCTCCCTGGGTGGTCTTCCAGTGGGGGTCCTTCTCCACGGCCCGTTTCACCGCGTATGTCAGTTCCGTCGAAGCGTCCTACACCCTCTTCGGGACCACCGGCATTCCCCTCCGGGCCACCTGCCAGATGCGCCTGCACGAGATCCCCCGCAAGACCCGCAAGCAGAACCCGACGTCGGGCGCGCTCACCGCGCGGCGGGTGCACCAGGTCGTGGCCGGTGACTCGCTCCAGTCCCTCGCCTGGCGGGAGTACGGGAATGCGGCCGCGTGGCGGGCGATCGCCGAGGCCAACGGCATCGACGATCCGGCCCGGCTGCCCACGGGCGTCGAACTAGTCCTGCCCGCCGCCGAGGAGGTGCGTCACTGATGCAGGGTCCTGCCACGTCCGCCGTTCTCCAGGTGTCCATCGGCGGCGACGCGCTGCCCGACGACGCCGCCCTCGCGCTCGTCGACGGCTGGGTCGATCAGGGCGCCGGGGTCCCGGCCGCCTTCCAGCTCACCTTCCGGGACCCCCAGCGGGTCATGATCAGCCGGCTGGGGGCCACGTTCGGCACCCCGGTCACCATCGCGACCGTGACCGACGGCCAGGGCGCGGGTGACACCCTGCTGACCGGTGAGATCACCGGTTTCGAGGCCGATTACGACGGCACCGGCACGTTCACCGTCCTGCGTGGCTACGACTTCGGGCACCGGCTCATGCGCCGGCGCCGGGTGGCGGCGTACAAGAACCAGTCCGCCTCCGACATCGCCAGGAAGCTGGCCGCGCAGGACGGCGTGCCGATCGGCGCGATCCGGTCGACGAAGACGGTGTACGAGTTCATCAGCCAGTCCAACGTCAGCGACTGGGACTTCCTGGCGCGTCTGGCCGACGAGAACGAGACCGTGATGTCGATCGACGCGAAGGGCAGGTTCTGCTTCGTCAGGCCGAAGCCCGCCTCGGGGGCGCCCGCGACGAGCCCGGACGGCGAGGACCCGCTCGACCTGAAGGCCGGGATCGACATTCTGCGGCTGCGGGCCGCCGTCACCGCCGCCGATCAGGTCGGCAAGGTGGAGACGCGCGGCTGGGACGTCAGCCAAAAGAAGGCGCTCAGCTCCGTATCGCCCGCCACGGACAACCCCGGCTTCGCCATCGGTGAGACGCCCGGCGGGGCCGCGGGGAAGTTCAAGCCGGGCAAACTGGTCGAGACGTCGACCCCGTACGGCAAGTCGGCCGAGGTGCGGTTCGCCTCCGACGCCCTCGCCGATGACGTGACCGCGGCCTTCGCCGAGGTGGAGGTCGTGGTGCTGGGCAACACGCGGCTGCGGCCGGGGGTGCCGGTGACGCTCGCGGACACCGGCGCGCCCTTCGAGGGCAAGTACACGGCGACCTCCGTACGGCACGTCTTCGGTGACGGGAAGCACTACGAGTCATGGGTGACCGTCAGCGGGCGGCAGTGGCGTTCGCTGTTCGGGCTGGCTTCCGGCGGGGGTGGCACGGGCACCGGCCCGGCCCTGCCGAGCGTGGCCAACGCCCTGGTCACCGACGTGAACGACCCGCTCAAGCAGGGCCGCGTGAGGCTGCGGTTCCCGTGGCTGGACGACCGTTACGTCAGCGACTGGACGCGGACGGTGCAGATGGGCGGACTGGGCGGCGGCGGGGTGTTCCCGATGGACGTCAACGACGAGGTGCTGGTCGGGTTCGACCGGGGTGCCCTGGACCATCCGTTCGTGATCGGCGGTCTCTACAACGGCAAGGACAAGCCGACCGTCGTCGGTGACGTGCCGCTGCACGACACCGTGCGGAAGAAGGCCAGCCGGCACACCGTCTCCGACCGGGACGGCAACCGCGTGGACCTGCTCAGCCAGAAGACCGGCCGTCGCCGGCAGGGCGTCCGGCTGGCGTCCGGTGACAGACAGCTGACCATCAACCTGGACCGGACGAACACCGAGATCGTCGTGGACAGCAAGGGGTCGGTCACCATCAAGGGCAGCAGGTCGGTGTCCGTGGAGGCCGGCGCCGACCTCACGCTCAGCGCCCGGCGCCGGCTGAGTCTGAAGAGCGGCGGACCGCTCAGCGTCACGAGCGGCGGCCCCCTGAACGTGGACAGCACCGGCCTGATCAACCTCAAGTCCCTGGGGCAGATCGGGCTCACCACGGGCGGAGCCCTGAACTTGACCGCCGGCGGCGCCGTGAACCTCACCGCGGGGCTCACCGCGCAGATCACCTCGGCCGTCACCATGCTCAAGGGCCCGAACACCACCATCCTGTCCCCCACGTTCACGGTCGCCACACCGCCCGTGCCGTTCGCGGTATGAGCAGCGCCCGCCGCCCCCGCGTCCGTCGTCTTCCGTTGTCTCCCCGTTTTTCCGTTGTCTCTCCGTTTCCGTGTCCGTGAAAGGCGGGTGTGGTTCTGATGGCCGAACAGTTCGTCGGCTCCGGGTGGTCCTTTCCGCTGCGTATCGGGCCGACCGGTGGTATCGCGCTGGTCAGCGGCGAGCGGGAGGTGGAGGAGGCGATCCGGCTGGTGCTGGCGACCGCGCCGGGAGAGCGGCCCATGCGGCCCGAATTCGGCTGCGCCATCCACGACCTGGTGTTCGCCCCGGTCAACGAGCAGACCGCGGGCCGCATCCAGCACGAGGTGTACGCCTCCCTGGACCGCTGGGAGCCGCGCGTCGAGGTCACCGACGTCCAGGTGAGCACCGGTGGCGACCGCAGCGTCCTGTACATCGACATCCGCTACCGGATCCGCGGCACCAACAACCCGCGCAGCCTCGTCTTCCCCTTCTACGTCATCCCCTCCCACGAGGACGGCGCCGGCGGCGGCCTCTTCGACGACGGGCCCGGCAACTCCCCCGAAAGCGACCGCTGATGTCCCTGCCTTCCCCGCACCTCGACGACCGCCGCTTCCAGCAGTTCGTCGACGACGCCAAGCGCTACATCCAGCAGCGCGCGCCGGAGTGGACCGACCACAACGTCTCCGACCCGGGCGTCACCCTCGTCGAGACCGTCGCCCACATGGCCGACCAGATCGTGTACCGCCTCAACCGGGTCCCCGAGAAGAACCACCTGGCGTTCCTGGACCTCGCCGGCGTCACCCTCTTCCCGCCGTCGGCGGCCCGTACGGACATCACCTTCTGGCTGTCCGCGCCCCAGGAGGAGGCCGTACCGGTGCCGGCCGGTACCGAAGTGGCCACGCTGCGCACCGAGCAGGAGGAGGCGGTGGTCTTCGCCACCGAGCGCGAACTGGCCCTCGTCCCCTGCGCGCTGAGCCGGCTGATGGCGCAGCACCGGGGCGAGCCCGTCAGTGACCACACCACCGCGCTGGCCGAAGGCACCGACGTGCGGTGCTTCGCCGAAGCCCCGGGTCCCGGCGACTGCATGCTGATCGGCCTGACGGCAGCCGTCCCGCACTGTGCCGTCGCCCTGGAACTCGACAGCCGGGTGGACGGGGTCGGCGTCGACCCGCGGCAGCCGCCGCTGGTGTGGGAGGCGTGGACCGAGGACGGCTGGCAGCCCTGCGACCTCGAACATGACGGTACCGGCGGCCTCAACCGCCCCGGCGACGTCGTCCTGCACGTACCCGGCGGGCACGTCCTGTCCCGCAACGGCGGCCACGAGGCCGGCTGGCTGCGCTGCCGGGTCACCGAGCCGCTGCCCGGGCAGCCCTTCTACACCACGTCGCCGACCGTGCGGTCCGCCGGGGCCTGCACCATGGGCGGCACCACCCGGGCCGTCCACGCCGCCACGGTGTACGACGAGGCGCTCGGCGAGTCCAGCGGACTGCCCGGGCAGCGGAGGCGGCTCGCCCACGCGCCCGTCGTCGGTGACGACCCGCCGCTGCTGCTCCAGACCGCCGGGCCCGACGGGTGGCAGGACTGGCAGGTCGTCCCGCACTTCGCCGCGTCCCGGCCGGACGACCGCCACATCACCCTCGACGCCACGACCGGTGACATCGCTTTCGGCCCCGCCGTCCGGGAAGCCGACGGCACCCTGCGCCAGTACGGCATGGTCGCCCCCAAGGGCGCGGTCATCCGCGCCCGCCGCTACCGCACCGGCGGCGGCCGGACCGGCAACGTCACCCGGGGCGCCGTACGGGTCCTGCGCACCTCCATCCCCTACGTCTCCGAAGTCGTCAACCGCGAAGCGGCCCGCGGCGGAGTGGACGGGGAGACCGTCGAGGAGGCCAAGGTCCGGGCACCGATCACCCTGCGCGCCCAGGAGCGCGCCGTCACCTTGCGCGACTACGAGGAGCTCGCTCGCCGGGCCGCCCCCGAGACCGCCCGCATCACCTGCCTGGAAGGCGACGCGGACGAACACGGGGCCTACGCGGTGCGGGTGCTGGTCGTCCCGCAGGCCGCCCTGGACCCCGGCGGCCGGCTGCGGTTCGAGCAACTGGTGCCCGGTGACGCCTTGTTGGGGCGCATCACCCGGCACCTGGACGAACGCCGCCTGATCGGCACCAGACTCGCGGTCGGTCCGCCCTACTACCAGGGCGTCACGGTCGTCGCCACCGTCCACGCCTTCCGCGGCGTCGACACCGACCGGGTGCGCCGCCGGGCCCACGACGCCCTCTACCGCCATCTGGACCCGCTGACGGGCGGCGCGGAGGGCCGTGGCTGGGCCTTCGGCCGCCCGGTCCAGGCCGGCGAGGTCTTCGCCGTCCTGCAACGCGTCCCCGGCGTGGAGCTGGTCGACGAGGTCGTGCTGCACCCCGCCGATCCGCTGACCGGCCGGCGCGGCGACCCGACCGACCGCATCGATCTCGAACCGCCCGCCCTGGTCTTCTCCTTCGACCACCGTGTCCGGGTGATCGGGGACGGGACATGAGCCGGCCGGCGGGCCCGGGAGGCCGCCCGTGAGGGGCTCCGTCGACGGGCTGGGCACCTCCGCCCCCATCGGGACGATGCTCCCGGCCGTCTTCGCCGACGACGATCTCGCCCAGCGCTTCGTCGCGGGGCTCGACGACGTCCTCGCGCCGATCCTGAACGTGCTCGACTGCCTGGACGCCTACTTCGACCCCGCGCTCACCCCGGTCGACTTCGCCCGGTGGCTCGGCACCTGGGTGGGCGCCGAGACCGACGGCACCGAACCCGAACCGCGGCTGCGCGCCGCCGTGGCCGCCGCCGTCGCCCTGCACCGCGTCCGCGGCACGCCGCGCGGCCTGTCGGAAGCCGTCCGCCTGGCGTTCGGCGCCGAACCGGAGATCACGGAGAGCGGCGGCGCCGCCTGGAGCGCGCGCCCGCGCGGTTCCTTCCCCGGCAGCGCCCGCCCCCACCTGCACGTCGTCCTGCGGCTGGCGAACCCCACCCGGGCCGACACCCACCGCCTCGACACGCTCGTGGCCGCGGCCCGTCCCGCGCACATGCCCTACACCGTCACGGTGACCACCAGCACCGTGACCACCGTCGAAAGGATCTCGGAGACATGAGCACGCCGGACTGCGGTGAGTGCGGCACCCGCGCGGAGCCGGGGCAGTCGTTCTGTGACGCCTGCGGAGCCGTCCTCCGCTGGGATTCCGCCGGTGGCCGCGGCGGCCGGCCGGTGGCCTCGGCGGCCGGTTCCGGCCGGGCCGCCACCGCCCGCCCCGACGACACCGGCCCGGCTCGGGGCCGCCCCGACGCCGGCGCACCGGCGGCCCCTGCCCCCGTGCGCGGGCCCCACCCGCCGGGGACGGCCCCCGAGCCCGCCGAGGGCCGCGACGGGGCCGGAGCGGCCGGCGCGCCCCGGCCCGCGCCCGGCGCCCCGGCCCCGGAGGACCCCGCCCCCGGCGCCCCGCCGGCCACCGCGCGGGACGGCCTCCCGCAGGGCAGCCCCGCGGCCGACCGGGCCCGTTCCCTCGTCGTGCCCGTCCCGCAGCAGGAGGGCGCCCCCGCCGTACCCGCCCCCGCCGTGGCCCCGGTCCTGCCCGGCCGCCCCGACACCGACCGGCCCCACGTACGCGCTCCCGCCGCCCGGGGGACGGGGGACGGCCCGCCCTGCGCCTGGTGCGCCACGCCGAACCGCCCCGACCGGCACTTCTGCGACCACTGCGCGATGCCCCTCGCCGAGAGCGGCGACGCCCCCGCGCCCGGGCCCCGCCCCTGGTGGCGCCGCCTCCTCGGCCCCGGCGGCCAGGAGGCGCCCCGGGCCGGCGACCGCCCCCGCCTCCGCCGCGTGTTCGACCGCGTCGGCACCTGGGTCAGCCTCGCCGTCGCCGTGACGCTGATCGTTCTCGGGGTGCTGTACGCCCCCGACGGCGTCCAGGCCACGCGTGATCACTTCGCCAAGCGCGCTCCGGTCCAGCCTGACGAGATCCGGGCCTCGCGCTCCTACCCCGACCACGGGCCGAAGCTGGCTATCGACAAGCTCAACAACACCTGGTGGGGGCCGGGGGTCTCGCAGTCGGGCGAGGGCGAGTGGATCGAGATGCGGTTCGCGCGCCCGGCGCGGCTGCTCGACGTCATCATCACACCGGGCACGTCCACCCGCGCCGATCAGCTGGAGAAGTCCGCGCTGCCGCACCGGGTCAGGGCGACGGTCACGAAAAAGAACAGCGGGACCGAGACCCGCGAGCTCGTCCTGGACCCGGGCGCGGGCGGGCAGCGCCGCGCCTTCCGGGTCGGTGAGGTCACAGCGGTCCGCTTCACCATCGAGTCGGCGCACGCCGCGTCCGCCGACAAGCAGGTGGCCGTAGCCGAGATCGAGCTGTTCGGCCGGTCCGGTGGGGGCCTGTCCTGAACCGGCCCCGGCGGGCCGGCACCGCGGTGGCACCGCCGCGCCGGCCCGCCGCGGGGCCGGGTGGTCACAGCGGCATCTCGCGGAGCTGACGGCGGGAGGAAATGCCCAGTTTGCGGTACACGTTGCGCAGGTGCGCGTCGACGGTGCGGGGGCTGAGGAACAGCATCCCGCCCACTTCCCTGGACGTCGCCCCGGCGGCGACCTTCCCGGCGATGAGCCGTTCCTGCGCGGTGAGCCGGTCCAGGGGGTCCTCGCCGGGCCGGCGCGGCTGCTCGCCGGTGGCGCGCAATTCCCGGGCCGCGCGGTCGGCGAAGGCGCGGGCACCGATGCGCGACAGCGTGTCGTGCGCCGCCCGCAGCTCCTCGCGGGCCTCGCTCCGCCGGTTCGCACGGCGCAGCCATTCCCCGTAGGTCAGCCGGGCGCGCGCGTGGAGCACCCGGATGCGGGTCCGGGAGAAGTGATCGACGGCCCGCCGGTACAGGGCCTCGCAGTCGTCGCCCTGTTCGAGGAGGGCCTGTGCCTGCAGCCATTCGGCGACGGCCCACGGGACGGGGTGCGTCCGGGCCAGCGCCTCCAGGTGGCGCATGGCCACGGCCGCCTCCTCGCCGCGGCCGGTGCGCGCGGCGGCTTCGACGAGCTCGGAGTAGACGGCCCAGATCGAGTAGGAGCCGGCCTGGTGCCGGCGCTGGGCCGTCAGCGCGGCGTCCAGAGCCGCTTCGTAGTTGCCGAGCCCGTTGTGCAGGACCGCCCTGGCGTAGTGCTCGCCGGCGGCCTCGAACGGCCGCCCGTCCCGTCCCAGCAGGTCCCGCAGCTCGGCGAACCGTTCCCCGTCGCCGCGGAAGCCGGTGAGGACGAGTTCGGGCCCCAGGAGCGGCACCGTGCCGGCCGCTTCGTCGACGGCCCGGGCCTCGCCGAGGCAGGCGGCCGCCTCGTCGAACCGGCCGGCCGAGACCCTGGCGACCGCCTGGTACCGCAGGGCCTGCGGCAACGACGCGAGGGCGCCCTGGCGGCGTGCCGCGTCCACCTGCCGGTCCGCGACCTCCTCCATCACCTCGTCGTCCCGCAGGTCGATGACGACCTGGCAGAGCAGGTTCATCCGCCACGGCTCGGACGAGGGCGCGGCCGTGCGGCACGCCGCCACGGCGTCGCGCATCGTGGGCACCGCCCGCTCGACGGGCAGCATGCTCTGGTCCAGCAGGGCGTCGAGCAGCAGGTCGGTCGGCCGGACGGGCTCCCGCCGGGGCACGCGCTCGCGGATCCGGGCGCCGAGCTCCTGGAGGAGGCCCGGGTGGTTGTCGTTGTACATGACCGACGCGAACGCTTCCAGGTAGGTCTCCCCGGCCTGTTCGGGAGCCAGCTCCGTGACGGCGTCGACGAGTCCGGCGGTGGCTTGCGGGCCGTGGGAGAGCTGGTAGCCGATCCGTGCCCGCAGCAGGCGGGCCCGCGCGCGGCACGTGTCGTCCATCGGGCGCCGCTCCGCCCGGGTGAGCAGGGCGCGGGCCGCGTCGGGGGCCCCTGCCTGCAACCGCAGCTGGGCCGCGACGAACAGCCGTTCCGCCTGTCGGCCGGGAGCCGGTGTCAGCCGCCCCGCCCGCTCCATGAACGCGGCGGCTGCGGCGAAGCCGCCGCGCAGGCGCGCCCGGTCGGCGGACCGTTCCAGCTCCGCGGCGACGTTCTCGTCGGCCTCGACGACCGCGTGGGCCCGGTGCCAGGCCCGGCGGTCGAGGTCGGTCGCGGGATCGGTCGCCTCCGCGAGAGCGCCGTGCATGCTGCGGCGCTTCTTCGGGGTGGCCGAGGCGTAGACCGCGGAGCGCACCAGCGGGTGGCGGAAGCGCAGTCTCGGCCCCAGGGCCAGGAGTCCGGCGTTCTCCGCGAGAGTGAGCCCGGCGGCGTCCAGTCCGAGGAGGCGGGCGGCGCGGCGCAGCAGGTCGAGATCGCCGACCGGGTCCGCCGCGGCGAGCACCACCAGCGACCGGGCGGCGTCCGGCAGCCGCTCGAAGCGGTGGACGAACTGCTCCTCCAGCTTGTCCACGACACTCGCACGGAATCGGCGTGGGCCGGGCACGCCGAACGGCTCCGCGTGGTGGGCGAACTCCAGCAGCGCCAGGGGGTTGCCGTGCGCCTCGGCCAGGATCCGGTCGGCGGCCTCGGCGTCCGGTCCGACATGCGTCGCCGCTCTCAGCAGGGCCCGGGCGTCCTCGTCGTCCAGGCCCACGAGGGGCACGCGCGGAAATTCGGCGAGTCCGGACGGCGAGCCGACATCGCGCGCGGCGAACACCATCGCGATCCGCTCGGCGGACACCCGCCGGGCCACGAACACCAGCGCGCGCCGCGAGGCGTCGTCGATCCACTGGGCGTCGTCCACCACGCAGCAGACGGGCCCGTCCTGCGCCGCCTCGTGCAGCAGCCCGAGGACGGCGAGACCGACCGTCAACGGGTCGGGCGAGGTCTGCGCGCCGAGGCCGAACACCGCCTCCAGCGCCTTCCGCTGCACGGCGGGAAGTCTGTGCCGGTGGTCGAGGACCGGGGCGCAGAGCTGGTGCAGCGTCGCGTAGAGGAGGTCCCGCTCGAACTCCGTGCCGGCGGCCCGCAGCACCTCGAACCCGTCGAGGTCCTCCACGACGGCGTCGATGAGCGCCGACTTGCCGATGCCCGCCTCTCCCGCCACCACGACGGCCCCTCCACGCCCGACGGCCGCCGAGGTGATTAATCGATCGAATGCACGCCGCTCCGCGTGTCGGGCCACGAGCTGCACCGGAATCGTCCTCCGAGTCACTTGCTAGAGGTTTCTCACGAGCGCGTTCACGCAGTCAGGCCCGCCCTCCTGCCCGGCCGGCGCCTCCTGACTGATCTCACGTCTGGGAGACGACGGGCACGGCCGACAGGTTCTTGATCGGAAGCGACATTTCTCCGTACCGGCGCGGTGGGTATACGACCTGCTCAGCCCGGAGGGGCCCCACTCCGCACGCCGGAGGACCTCCGGGCCCGCGGGGGGTGTGACTCACACCAGCTCGGGCTGCAATTCCGGTTGCCGTACCGGTGCGGCCTTCGGTTCCCACCTTCTGGTCGTCCGCACGTAGCCGTAGATCACCGAGGCCAGGGCCAGGAGGAGAAGCGGTCCGAAGAGCCAGGGATGCCGGGCCATGTCCATCGGCAGATAGCGGTAGGACGCCAGGAGCGCGGCGAAAACCGTCGTGCCGTACGTGACCAGCCGGGTCGCCGAGCGGTCCCAGCCGCGTTCGAAGGAGCGCAGCGCTGCCTCGATCGTGAGGGCGAACACCACGCCGGCGACGAGATCCACGCCGTAGTGATAGCCGAAGCCCAGTGTCGCGCTGAGCGTGGCGATCAGCCAGAACGTCCCCGCGTACCGCAGGAGCCTGGGGCCCTTGCGGGAGTGGATGAAGATCGCGGTGGCCCACGCCGTGTGCAGGCTGGGCATGCAGTTGCGCGGGGTGATCCCGTCGTACGGCACCGGGTGCGGGACGGTGATCGGCGGCGGCGTGTTCGGCCACAGGTCGGCCACCGCCCATTGCAGGCCGCCGGTGCCGGAGGTGCCCGGGCCGTAGGCGAAGATCGGGCCGACCACCGGGAAGATCATGTAGATGCCCGGCCCGAGGAGGCCGATGACCAGAAAGGTGCGCACCAGGTGGTGGCGGGGGAAGCGGCGCTCGGCCGCCACGTTGCGCAGCTGGTACAGCGCGACGACGATCGCGGCCACCGCGAGCTGGGCGTAGACCAGGTCGAGCACGTGGGTGGTGATCGGGCCGCTGGCCCTCAGGAGCCGGCCTGCCAGCCATGACGGGTTGCCCAGCGCGTGATCGGCGGTCGCCACGTACGGGTCGAGCACCGTCGGGCGGGTCTTGGCCGTGATGAGCAGCCAGGTGTCACCGGTCTTGCGGCCGGCCACCAGCAGCAGGCCCAGCCCGACGCCCTTCAGCAGCAGGACGCGTTCCTTGCCGGTGCGGCGCGTGACCGCGATGACGGCGCAGCCCAGGATCACCCACAGGGCGCCGTTGCCGAAGAAGCGGTCCTCGGTGATCTCGGCGCCGACCGCCCACCGCACCAGCACGAAGACGACGTCGATGCCGACCGCGACGCCGGCCGCGATGAAGCGCTGCCGCCAGGTGAGCACCACCATCATCAGCGCCATGCCGGCGTACAGCGGCCCCGGCTTGGGGGCGAATATCACCTCCCGCACCTGGTTGGTGATCGGGCCCGGCTGCCCCGCGTAGTGACGTGCGGCGATCTCCAGCATGATGAGGAAGCCGAGGGCCACCGCACCCGCCGTGGCCCACAGCATCGCCCGTGGCCGGCGCCACGCGGCGACATCAATTCTGCAATTTATTCGCGAAAGCACCCAGCGATACTATCGATGTCAATTTGTCCGTCCGTTGCGCTGCGCGTAGTGAAGAGGTCACTCTTCGTGCGCCGGCCGGTGCGGCCCGGCCCCGGCTCTTGGCAGTGACGAATTGAGGGCCTGCCGCATTCACGGGCGGCTCGCCCACTGCGGCATGCGCGGCTTGGTGAAATAGTCCGCGTCCTTCGGGCGGGCCAGCTCGTGGGTGGCGGGGCGGGGGGCCGGTTCCAGGTGGGGGATGTACTTGGAACAGTGGATGTATGCCTCCTCCACGGTGAGGTGGACCCAGATTTCCGGGCTGCGGCCGGGGGCGAGGTCCGTGGGCAGTCCCGGGTGGATGCCGCGCAGGTCGGCGTCGCGGTAGACGTGGGCCACGCCGTTGACGTGCAGCCCCACGTGATGGTGGGTGAAGTCGACGAAGAGCATGCCGAGATGGGGATTCTCGATCATGTTTCCGGCGCTGGCGAGGACACCGTTCCCCCGGAATTCGGGGTAGGCGAGCGTCCGGTCGTCGATGACGTGGACGAATCCCGGCGGCCCGGCGCGGAAACTAGCGTCGCATTCGCCGTGGGCGTCGGCGGTGGCCAGGAAGACCATCGCCTGGCGGCCGATGAACTCCCGCATTTCCGAGGTGAGCTGGGAGCGCACCTGCTGGTCGTAGAACCGGGCGGCGCGGTCGGCGGTGCCCAGTTGCCGCTGCAAGTGGTGTTCACCCGCTGATCCGAAAGGTGGCGGCGAGGTCATGAGGGGGCTCCTGGCAGAGGGGGGACGCGGGGGCGGTTCATGGAGTGGACAGGACGGGGGTCTCGAACGGGTCGTGATGGATGCGGTCGGGCCGGGTGCCGTGGAAAGCGAGCGTCTCCTTGGCGGAGACGACCATCGGGGCCGGGCCGCTGAGAAAGACGTCGTGCTGGTACCACGGCCCGTACTCCGCCAGCACTTCCGGCAGGGATCCCCGGAGGCCGGGGATGTACTCGTCGGAGACCGCGCTTCTGATGGTCAGCCAGTGGTGCCGCTGGGCCATCCTGAGCATGTCCTCGACCCCGTACAGCTCGGCCCCGGTGCGGGCGCCGAGGAACAGGTCCACCTGGTGGCTCCCCCCGCGGCGGGCGACCTCTTCGACGAGCGCGCGGATCGGGGCGAGACCGGTGCCGCCGGCCACGAAGAGCAGTTCGCCGTGCTCGGCCGCGTCCAGGACCATGTCACCCATCGGGGGCCCCAGCCGCAGGACGTCGCCCACCGCGGCCCGGTGCACCAGCGCCTCGCTGACCGAGCCGCCGGCCACCGCCCGCACGTGAAAGGTGAGCGTGCCGTCCTGGCGGGGCGCGTTGGCGGCGGAGTAGTAGCGCCACTGCTTCGGCCACCACGGGGTCTCGATGCTCACGTACTGGCCCGCGGCGTACGGGTAGGTGGTGTGCGGCCGGACGGTGATCTCGGCGATGCCGTGGCCGCGCTGCACGCGGTGCACCACCGTGGCGGGCCACACGGCGGGCCGGAGCGCCTCGTCCCGCTCGGCCGCGCTGATCATGACCTGGGCGACCGCGCCGTACGCCTTCGTCCAGGCGGCGGCGATGTCCGGCGTCCACGCGGGGCCGGCGTACCGGGCGAGGGTGGCGAGGAGGCATTCACCGACGGCCGGGAAGTGCGCGGCACGGGTGCCGAATTTGCGGTGATCGCGGCCGAGGTGTCCGCAGAAGCGGACAAGGCTTTCGGGGTCGTCGACCAGATCCACGATGCGCAGGAGCGCGCGGAGAAGACGGTCGCGCTGGGCGTCCATGCCCGGCGGAAACATCGGACGGACTTCGGGATAACGGGCAAAAAGAATTGCATAGAAGTAGACCGTTATCTCCCCCACCAGGGGCTCGACCACCGAGACGGAAGTCCTGATGAGTTCTATCTCGCGGTCCGACAAAGGCGCTTCGACGGCCTTCGGCTCTCCGACGTGCGCGACCGGGGCGGATACCGGCTGCTCCGGGGACGGGCGCGCGGAGGTGCTGCTGGAACGACCGATCCGGAACCTCAAGCGTCAGCGCTCCCCGCCCGCTGTGCGGCGTGCCGTCCGCCGGGCGCGCCGCGCGGCGTTCCCGTCCACCGCACCTCGCCCCCGGGGTGCGCGGCAGGCGGGGCCGTCACCGGATCTCCGTCCGAGGGGCGTGACACGGGAGTCGAGCAGAGCCGGCATGAGTCCTCATGGGAGTGCGGAGTCGACGAAGCGGATGATGCGCTTCCGGGCCACCCGATCTTCAATGAAGACCGCGGAGCGGGGTAGGGGGATATCCACTAGAACTCGTGGCGAGAACTTGTTGCATTACCCTGGCCGAAACTGACCGGTGTGCTGATTTGCGGCATATATCGAGCGGCCTCCGTCTCTCGAACAGAAGGTTTTCCGCGGGCAAAGGAGCCGACATCGGAGCCTTCCGGGGAAAGGCGCCGACAGTGAATCGGCGAAACGGGGGCACCTGGTTTGCCCCGCCTGAGCGCCGGCGCGGCGCGCGGCCGCTCGGTTCGCGCTTCGGCGCCCCCGCCCCCGGTGGGTGTTCCGGCGGGGCGGGCGCCGGAACAGTCGGAGCGGGGCGGGCGGGTCAGCCGGCCCGGCGGCCGGCCGCTGTCACGACGCCTTCCTGCGGGTCGGCGGCAGCAGGGTCAGATACGTGCCCGGGCGGCCGGCCCGGCGGCCGTTGGTGGTGCGGTAGACGTCCACCGGTCCCGCCGGGCGCCAGTGCTGGCCCAGCCGCTTGGCGGTGTACATCGCCTCGTCCGCGCCCCGCAGCAGGTCCGAGAGGGCGGCGCCCGGGCGGTGGCTGGTGCGGCACAGGCCGATCGAGGCCCGTGGGGAGAGGACGGCGCCGCCGGTGTCGAGGGGCGCGGAGAGCCGGGCGGAGAGCCCGTACGTCAGCTCGGCGTGGACGTCGGCCTCCGGCGCCAGGCGGACGACGGCGGTGAACTCGTCGCCGCCCAGCCGGGCCGCGAAGCCGCCCTTCTCCCGGCACCAGGCCGCGAGACGCCGGCCGACCGCGGCTATCACCTGGTCGCCCACGGCATGACCGTGGGTGTCGTTGATCTGCTTGAAGCCGTTGAGGTCGAGGAGGAGCACCGCCGCGTGCGGGTGCCTGACGGCCCGCTGCCCCCGGGTGGTGAACTCCTCGCGGCACATCAGGCCCGTCAGGGGGTCGGTGCGGGCGGCGCGCAGGCGGCGGACGAGGACGAGGGCGTGGGCGGCCCAGCCGAGGGTCGGGGCGGCGACGGGCAGGGCCTGGAGGAAGAGGTTCATCGAGCACCTTCCGGGACAGTGGCAGTGAAGGGTCCGGTCATGCTGGAGATCCCCACTTCTGCTCGCCGGGTGTGAACTCCCCTTTCACGCAAGGGGGTTCATGAGCCACAACGCCCGGCCCGCGGGAGCCGCGGCCCGGCGGGTCCCCGGGTGCCTCTGGCGGTCCGCCGCACGGCGCGGCAGGCTGGTGGCGGGCCGGCGGAGGCCGGCCGCACTCCGGCCGCGGCACAGGCCCGAGGAGGGACCCGAGGAGGGAGAGGAGCGATGAGCCCACAGCAGGGCCCCGAGCGGAACCACGGCTCCCGCACGGACGAGGGCGGGGGCGGCCCGCCCCCGGTCTCCCGTGTCGCCCTCACCCCGGAGGCCGCCGGCCTGATCCGCCGGCTGCGCGAGAAGCACGGTCCGCTGATGTTCCATCAGTCGGGTGGCTGCTGCGACGGGAGCTCGCCGATGTGCTACCCGTACGGCGAGTTCCGAACGGGCGCCTCCGATGTCCTGCTCGCCGAGCTGGCCGTCGAGGGGGTGGGCGAGCCCGTCGGCTTCTGGATGGCCGCCGACCAGTTCGAGCGGTGGCGCCACACCCACCTCACGGTGGACGTGGTGCCCGGGCGCGGCAGCGGCTTCTCCCTCGAAGCGCCGGAAGGCGTGCGCTTCCTGGTCCGGTCCCGGCTGATCACCGACGAGGAGGCCCGGCTCCTCGGCCCCCGCCCCTAGAGGGGTGTCCTACGCCGCGCCCCCGGACCGCAGCGCGCGGGAGCTCCTAGGGGGCGGGCGCGGACGCCGCGTCGACGAGCGACAGCGCGCACAGCCGGTCCGGCGGCCCGGGCCGGGCGTAGTACCAGCCCTGTGCGGTGTCACAGCCCAGCATCCGCAGGTGCGCGGCCTGTATCCCGGTCTCCACGCCCTCGACGGTCACCGACAGGTCCAGGGTGTGGGCGAGCGAGACGATCCCTTCGACGATCTTCACGTCGACGGGGTCGGCCGGCGCGGACTGCATGCCGCGGGTGAAGGACCGGTCGAGCTTGAGGGTGCTCACGGGCAGCCGGCGCAGGTAGGAGAGGTTGGAGTAGCCGGTGCCGAAGTCGTCGAGGGCGATGTCGACGCCCATGTCGGCGAGTTGGCGCAGCGGGCGCAGCTCCCGCTCGTCGGCGCCGATGAGGGCGTTCTCCGTGACCTCCAGGCAGAGCGCCGAGGGGTCCAGGCCGGCGTCCTCCAGCACCGCGACGGTGTCGGCGACGAGGGAGGGGTAGCGGAGCTGGGAGGGCGAGAGGTTGACGTTGACCCTCATGGGCTCCCGGCACGTGCCCGCGTCGCGCCACAGGCGCGCCTGCCGGGCGGCCTCCTCCAGCACCCAGCGGCCCAGCGGCACGATCAGGCCGGTGCCCTCGGCGAGCGGGATGAACTGGTCGGGGCCGAGCACGCCGTGCACGGGGTGCAGCCAGCGGACGAGCGCCTCCGCGCCCCGCACGGTGCCGTCCCCGAGCGCGACGAGGGGCTGGTACTCGATGAAGAACTCGCCGTTGTCCAGGGCGGCGGGGAGGCGGTTGGTGAGGCTGTGCCGGGCGATGGCGCGGGCGTCGGAGTCCGCGTCGGCGAGCTCGTAGCGGTTGCCGCCGGCGGCCTTGGCCCGGTACATGGTGATGTCGGCGCTGCGCAGCACCTCCGCGGGGCCCAGCTCTCCCGCGCGCCCGTCGACGATGCCGATGCTGGCCCGCACCGACAGGGCCCGGCCGTCGAGGTGGACGGGCTCCGAGAGCGCGGTCAGCATCCGGCGGGCGAGCGCGGTGGCGTCGCTCTGCGCGCCGGGCCCGGTGATCAGGGCCACGAACTCGTCGCCGCCCAGCCGGGCGACGATCTCGGCGGGTGCGGTGGCGCAGGCGCGCAGCCGGTCGGCGACGGCGACGAGCAGCTGGTCGCCGACGGCGTGGCCGAGGCTGTCGTTGACGGCCTTGAACCCGTCGAGGTCGAGGTAGCACAGGCCGAAGCGGGCCGTGTCGTCGTCGGCGTCGAGCGCGCGGTCGAGCTTCTCGAAGAAGAGCGTGCGGTTGGGCAGGCCGGTGAGGGCGTCGTGGGTGGCCTCGTAGCGCAGCCGCTCGTGCAGGACGCGCCGCTCGGTGATGTCCTCGATCAGGGCGAGCTGGTACTGGGGGCGGCCGTGGGCGTCCCGCAGCAGGGCCACCGACAGGTCGGTCCACAGGACGCTGCCGTCGCTGCGGTAGTACGGCTTCTCGACGCGGTAGTAGTCGCGCTCGCCGCGGACGAGCTCGCGGTAGAGGCCCCAGACGTCGGGTGAGTCGTCGGGGTGGACCATCTCGCCCACGTTCCGGCCGGTCACCTCGTGGGCCAGGCTGCCGAACATCCGGGTGAGGGCGTCGTTGACGTCCATGATGCGGCCGTCGACGTCCGCGATGCCGACCCCTATGGCCGCGCCCTCGAACACCGCGCGGAACCGGGCCTCGCTGGTGTGCAGGGCCTTCTCCGTCTCGGCCTGGGCGGCGAGCGCGGCGCGGGAGAGGGCTTCCTGCTCGGCGAGGGTGCGCTCGCGCAGGGCGCCGGCGAAGCCCGCGGCGACGGCGTGCTGCAGCCGGGAGCAGCGGGCGCGCGCCTCCTCCTCGGTGACGGCGCCGCCCGGCGGGCAGTGGGTCACCAGGTAGGTGTCGATGGCGCTGAGGATCAGGGGCAGGGCGTCGGGGTCGGTGCAGTGGGCGCGGACGAGGGCGGCGCCGACCTCGGCGGCGGGCCCGGAGTCGAAGTGCCGGGTGTACAGGGCGTCGCGGAGCCGGGCGGCGAGCGGCAGGAGGTACCGCTCGAACTCGGCGCGGCTCATGGATATCGCCGTGGCCGGGTAGACGGCGCGGCTCCAGATCGCCGTGAACCGGCGCAGGCCCTCGTCCGCCTCGGGGCCGTGGTCCCGGGGGCCGGGGCTGCCGGGGAGCTGCGGTTCACCGGCGGCCGGTTCGCTGTCCGCCACCGTGCGTTCCCCCGTCCGTGCCGGGGTCCGTGCGCCGCCGGGCGGCCCGGCGGGGTCCGCGGGGTCCCCCGGCCTCCGCGCGGCCTCCTGGCCGGGCTCCTGTGCCTGTGTGTGCCCGTCCCGCACACAGAAGCCGGCGGTCCTGCCCGCCGTGACTCCCGGTGCCGATGTCCCGCTCCTGATGCCCACCCCGACCCCGACCCCGGCTCCGCTTCCGTTTGTGGTTCCGCTTGGCATTCCGATTGTGGTTCCGCTTGTCGTGCCGCCGATGGCCTCGCTCCCCCCAGGGCGCCTTGTGGCTGCCGTCCTGGCAAGGTCATCAGTAGTCTGTCCCGCTGTTCCGCCCCCGAATCCGCCCAGCGTTCTACCGCTCGACGGATCGCTCACGGCTTGCGCCCCACACCGGCGAATCCGACGAACGAGGCCGGGTCGTCCCGCAGTTCGCCCGCGCCGGGTCCGCCGGCCGCGCCGTCCGGCAGGTCGGGCCGCCACTCCGGCATGGGCACGAGGCCCGGTTCGAGCAGCTCGAACCCGTCGAAGAAGCGCGCCACGTCCGCGCGTGGGCGCATGTGCAGCGGCGAGGCGGTGCCGCGGTAGACGCTTTGCACCTCTTCCCCCTCCTCCGGCTTCATCGGGCCGGTGTCGGTCGACGCGTGGGTCAGGACGAGCAGGCTTCCCGGAGCGAGCGCCTTGCGCAGCTGCGCCACCGCCGCCCAGGGGTCGTCCCGGTCCGCTGTGAAGTGGAGGACGGCCACGAGCAGCAGGGCCACCGGCCGGTCCAGGTCGAGGAGTCGGCCGACCCCGTCGCTGGCAAGGATGTCATGCGGCTGTCTGAGGTCCGCGGCCACGACGGCGGCGCGCTCGTTTCCCTCCAGGACCGCCCGGCTGTGGGCGACGGCCACGGGGTCGTGGTCGACGTAGACGACGCGGGCCGCGGGGTCCGCCTCCTGGGCGATCTCGTGGACGTTGCCGAAGGTGGGGATGCCGGAGCCGATGTCGAGGAACTGGGTGATGCCCCGACCGACCGCGTGGCGCACGGCGCGCCGCAGGAAAGCCCGGTTGGCCTGCATGATCTTCGGCAGACCCGGGAATGCCTCGATGGCCCGGCGACCCGCCTCCCGGTCGACCTCGAAGTTGTGCGAGCCGCCCAGGTAGTAGTCGTAGATGCGGGACACGCTCGGCACGGACAGGTCGATGCCTTGAGGGGCCCAGGTCGGACGCTCCATCAGTCTGTCTCTCCAGCTCATCGCACGAGTGTTTGAGCAGAGGCTACTGATCGTTCGTTCGAATGGAAGCCGCAAACGGAAATAAGCGGTCCGCATTCAACCACCCGCCCACCCCCGTCTCCTGCGGGTGTGTCGTTCGGTGTGCCGCAAAACCACGCCCGTACGTGAGATGCATCTCTCCCACCGCTCCCCATCGACTCCCCCCTTCTCTCATCCCCATCAGCCGCCCCTGCAACCACGGAAGGCTCCTCGCGTAACCGGGGTCGACGGCGGCGTCCGCCGCTGATCATGTCAATAAATGGGCAAGGAGGGAAAATGTGTCAAGCACGTAAAAAACCGGACGTCGGCCCGATTTTCCGCGCGGCGGGCGGCGGGCGGGATCCGGGGCCGGGCCCGGCGGGCGGCGGCCTTGCGCGTCCGGCCGGCGCCCGCCCGCTCCCCGGACGGTCAGGAGCGCGGCTCGCGCCACATCGGCCACATCGGCGGGCCGCCGGGCAGGACGATGGCCGTGCCCGTGAAGACGAAGCCGAGACGCTCGTACAGTGCCTTGCTGCGCTCGTTGCTCGCCTCCAGGTAGGCGGGCACGCCCTCCCGGTCACAGCGGTCCAGGACGGGCGTGAGCAGCGCGCTGCCCCGGCCCTCGCCGCGGCGGCCGGGGGCGGCGACGATGGCGGGCAGGTAGAAGTGCGAGCGCTCCACGGGGTGCGCCCGGTCCGTCAGCTCCGCCACGGTCCGGACGCGCTCGTTGCCGGCGTCGGCGGCCGCCAGCGCCTCGACGATCCCGCCGTCCCCATGGCCTTCCCCGGCCCCGGCCGCACCGTTCGCCTCGATCGGCACCCACAGCGCGGCCGCCGAGAGGTCGTCGGCCACGTCGACCCAGCCCTCGCGCAGCGCGGCGTCCAGGGACACCCCGAAGAACTCCGGGTGCACGGCGCGCCGGTGCTCCTCGTCGGGAAAGACCCACCTGCTGACCGGGTCCTCCATGAAAGCCTCGCCGAGCAGCAGGCTGATGGCGTCCCGCTCCTGCGCCCCGGCCCGGCGGATCTCCGGCACGACAGCTGGTAACTGATGCACAGTCACATTTCCTCTCCGTAGGTACGAACGGTGTGCCGATCGTACGTACGGGGCGGGAGGGGCCGGATCAGCGGATGCCGAGCTCCCGCAGCGCCCTGCGCTGCGCCACCGTGAGGTCGACCGGGAAGTAGAGGTAACACACGCCCCCCGAACCGCCTCTGACCTGGCCCTCGGCGTTATAGCGCTTGGTCCTGAGCCAGATGTTCTCGAACTGCCTTATGCAGGGGGCGCACCAGCCGCCACTCTTGTCGACTACGACGCTAGGGCTCTCAACTGCTAGTACCCATGGAGATTGATTGAGATCCATGGGGATGGGATGAGATAGATTCCCCTCCCTCGACACTCCCTGGGGGCATCATTCTCCCTGTCTGCTCCCTGAGGAACAGGGGTCTGCCAGCATGTCTACAGGGAGTGGGGCGTCCACGATGCCACAGGCTTCGATCTTCGCCATGTCTACGAGAGGTTGTTGCCGAGCTGGCCCGGCTCGTAGTTCTCGCCACGGCGATCGGCCTGCCGCTGACGCTCCTTCTCAAGATCGAGAATGCAGCTTCGGCAGGCACGGATCTCGTACCGATCCCCGATGGGCGTGTCGATCGTGCCCAGCTTCGCCGAGTCAACTTCGCGTCGGGCGCACCGGAAGCACGAGCCTGGCGCCCACACATAGAGGGCAATGATTTCGTCGCGGTCGATGGCCTTCTCCTGGAGGCGGGACGGTGACATGGCATCTCCCTCAAACGGGCTCTGCAGCTCTAGTGGTGCGCTGGGGGCGTCCCGCCGCTCAAGCCTTGCCGCGGGGTGCGTGGTGTCTATCGATCTCTGAACGCTATCTGTTACGTAACAGATTAAACAGCCTCTCCTACGGTGGCGATTCCCAAGATCGCTGCCGGGGGCTGCCATGGACGTGCCGCACAGACGGCTCGCCGCTATGCTGCGGCAGCGCATCGCAGATGCCACCTACCTGCCGGGCTCCCTGTTTCCGAGCGTCCGGTCCATCGCACAGGAGCACGGGATCGGCGTCGGGACCGCCTTCAGGGCTGTCGAGATCCTCCGGACGGAAGGGCTCCTTGAGGGCGAGCCCCGGCGGCGGCTGACCGTGGCGCACCCTGTAGCGGTGCGCACCCTTTCCGATCCTGACGCCGAGTGGCCGCATGGGCGCGGCGACAGCGAGCACTCCTCGATCCGCGCTGACGAGGCCCTGGCCGGCCGCTTGGACGTGCCGGTGCGGGCAGTGTTGATTCAGGAGCGTGTGGAGCTGCTGGATCCAGACGGGCGGCCGGCGATGCTGCTGACGGCATGGCGCCGGGGAGCCGTTCAGGTTCACGCTTCGTGCCGGTATTCGGTGCGGACTCATACCCTGACCCGGACGGAGGCGGACTTGCTCGGCCTGCCGTTGGGCATGTTGGCTCTGCTGGTCGAGCGCACGCGCTACAGCGTGGCCGACTCCCCCGTTGAGGCTGCTGATCTGGTCCTCCCCGCCGATCGCTGGCAGCTGGGGTTCTGAGGGCCGACTTTCCGGCTGACCCTGCAGAAACTCCATGAACGTTGCACCATCCCGCTCTTCACTGTCCCATGCCAGACAACCGTGCGGCAGATATATGCGGGACCTCAATGCGGTCGTGACCAAAATGCACACAACTCGCTGAGCTGTGACAACGGTGTCAGCTGCTGCCTTAGAATCGCCCATGTGTCCGATGCCCTGAATATCCCCAATGAGCTGATTGATCTAGAGCGTGCCGCGGTCCAGGCCCACTCGGATTTCCTGACCGCCACCCCCGAGACGCGAGACGACCGGATCCAGACATGGCGTGACGCAACCGCCGCCATGCTGGCTGCGGTCGCCGCCCATGCCGCCGAGACCGGGCAGTCCCGGTATGAGCTGGAGATGGCGGTGAAGCGGGCAGTCCGACACCCTGGCGACGATGGACGCTGACCTCCCGCTGGATCTCCCGCGCCTCCGCACCCTTGAGGCGTATCTGAATGGTCAGCTCAAGACCATCCGGGAGGCCATTGCCAGGCTGGAAACCCAGGAGGCGCCGGCCGACGCTGAGGAGTCGTGGGCGCTGCAGCGGATGCGCAGCGCCCGTGACCGGCCTCTCTACTGGCTGCACCGGTCCACCTGTCACCTCGCGAAGGGCCAGCGGCTCACCCGCGCGGAGGCCCAAGCGGCTCTGCACAGGCCCGGCGTCCGGACCTGTGACGCCTGCCGGGCCACTGACGGGCTCATCGCGGAATGACAGAACGCCCCCGCCACCTGCTCATGGCAGGTGGCGGGGGCGTCGTCAGACGGTCCTCGGCGGTGCGGGCGGTTTGGGGCTGGGCTCTGGTGGTGGCTCAGCCCAGCCGAGCTTTTCGAGGGTGCCCTGGTCGGCGCCGGGTGGGATGCGGGGCTGTACGGAAATGGGGGCAGGATGGTCAGGCATGGTCATACTCCGGTGCGGTTGTACTCGTCGACCAGGGGTGGTGGGTCCGCAGGGTCGACGCCGGCGGACCGCATCTGGGTGGTCAGTTCCCCCACGTAGCCGGCGAACGCTCGGACGATGGCTCGCAGACGGGTTGTCTCCACGCGCAGCTCCCCCACTTCGACCTTCAGGTCGTCACGGATTGTCTTGAACGCCTCTAGGTCGACGCGCCGTTGCTCGGGCTCCGCGGCTGCCTGTGCTGCGGCGCGGGTGGCTTCGGCGGTTGCGCTGGCTGCGGCTTTGGTGGCGCGCGCGGCGAACACACCTGCAACGATCATGCCGAGGGTTCCGGTGAGCGCGACCAGGGCGGCCCAGAGGCTCATGAGGCCCCGCCTTTCCGGCAGCGCGGTGCCGGGGGTACTGAGTGCTCTGGGACGGCGCTCGCCCACAGGATCACCCCGACATGGGCAGTGAGGTACCAGACGGCGACGAATGCGCCTCGCGCGAACTCGCCGGTGACGGCGCCGACCATGTAGGCGGTGGCCCACACGATCGGAGGGATGAGGGCGGCGATGAACCCCAGCCCGTCCCGGCCGACCTGAACGAACGCGCTGGCGCCGGTGACGAGGCCGGCTGCGACCCAGAGCCAGGCCCAGCAGTGCAGCGGGGCCACGTCGGTGAGCAGCGTGACTCCCTGTGGGCTGGGCTGCGGGGTAACGATGAATCCGGCGCCCCAGCAGACTTTGCCGATACCGAGGATCAGCAGGACGGTGCCGCGGCGGCCGAGGCGCCGGCCCAGCCATCGGGCCGCCGCGTGCCGCATCAGAGCTCCGTGGACCGCACCGGCTGCACCACGGGCGCCGTCGGAGGTGCCGGGGAGACCTGGCCGCGGGTAAGGAAGACGAGGATGGCGAGGACGAGGGCGTTGAGGGCGCCGACGGTCTCGGGGTCCACTTCGAAGTGGTAGGCGGACATCAGGGCGACGACCGCGGCGACAAGGCCGGTGAATGCCGAGGGGGCGATGGGCCGGGTGAGTGCTGCGGTGATCGCGGCGAACACGGCACTGATGACGGCGACGATCGCGCCGGCCTGCTGCGAGCTCAGGCCGATGTTGAAGGTGACCAGCAGGGACAGGGCCGCGCTGACGAGGCCCAGGACCATCGCTGGCTCGCGTCCGAAGATTCTCATGAGATGTTCCGTTCCGTGATCAGACGTTGGGGACGCGGAGCTTGGCCCAGGAGGTGGGGCCGGGGTAGCCGTCGGCGTCGGCGCCGGTGTAGCCGAGCTTGCGCTGCCAGGCGGCGTAGGAGAGCCGGTCGGCTTCTGTCCAGCTGGGGCCAGGTCCGACGGAGTAGTGGCTGCATCCCTCGGCGACGAGGCGCTGGCCCATGGCGGTGATGATGGGGCTGGTGCGGCCGGTGCGGAAGAAGCCGGCGCCTGGGAACGGCTCGTAGCCCGGCGGTAGCGTGCCGCCCCCTGGCCGTGGTGCTCCCTCTTGTACCCATGCGTAAAGGGGTCCGCCGGGGCAGGAGGTGGCGTAGCCGTCGCGGTGGCCCTTGATCTCGCTGCCGGCTCCGTGCTGGCGGAGGAGTTCGATGCCGTCGCGGATCGCGTGGAGCATGGCGTCGGTGGGCTTAGTGAGGCCCTCCGAGCCGAGTAGTCCGATGATCGCGTAGTGGCCCTTGTTGAGGGTCTGGCTGCCGTTGGCCCCAGTGCGTTTGCCGATGCCGCGGCCCTCGAGGAGGTAGCCGTGCGGGCAGGCCGCGTAGTTGTACGCCACATCCGAGTAGTTCTCGGCCTTGTTCGCGAGGTGGCTGACGCGGATGGCCTTCCATTCGCGCAGGCACGCGGAGTGGTCGTCGAGGAGGGTGCGGCTGACCTCGACGCCTTCGTAGTGGATTTTCACTCCCTTGGTGGTGGCCTGGGCGGGGGCGGCCGAAGCCGGCCAGCCGAGCTGGGCGCGGGTGACAAGCTTCATCAAGGACCTCCAGGGCATGAAAAATGCCCCTCACCGGGGGCGCGGTTCGTGGGTCGCGGTGCTGGTCAGGTGGCGGTCTGGTAGGTGCCGTGGATGCGGAAGACGTTGGTGGTCGCGGGCGCCCAGGGCTGTGTGTTCGTCCACACGTTCTCGTCGCCGGGGGTGGAGGAGGGGAACCAGATCTGGTCGGTCGTGGTCCAGCCGCCGCCGAGGGGGCTGTTGCCGCTGCCGTGGTTGGGGGTAGTGGCCCGGGAGAAGACCGCCACCAGACACCCTGGATCAGAGTTCGTGATCGTCGCGGTGGTGAACGGGAGGCTGAATCGGTAAGTCCCGCTGCCCGCGTTCGTGGTGCTGCCGATGACGAGCTTGATGTAGATGTGGCACGTTGTGCCGATCTTCATGTACTGGCCGACCAGCGTCCCGTTGCCGAGTGAGGGGTTCGTGGTGGTCGCCGTCCAGGCCACCGCATAGGTCGTCCACTGTGTCCCGTAGGGCACGGCCTTCCACGCGGACCCGTCGTAGACCTCCAGGCTGTTGGTGTCCTGGAGCCAGGACTCCATGCCCTCGACCGGTGACGTGATCGTGGCGGCTCGTGCGGAAGCAGAGGCGAACCGCATGACGCCGCGCTGGGCCAGCCCGTCGGCGATGTTCTGCGCGAGGGTGGCGGCGTTGGGGGCGTCGGTGAGGGCGGCGATGGATACGCCCTGCCCGTAGGCGTCGGTTGTGGGCATGGGCGCCTCCTAGGTGAGCCGGTAGCGGGTGGCGACATCGAGGGCGGCCCAGCTCGCGGTGCCCGTGTAGTCGGTGATCTGGACCGTGCCGTCGCTGTTGATGTCCAGGACGCCGAACACCCCGGAGGCGACCTCGGTCACGTGGCGGGCGCGTTTCGCCGGGGCGGCCGCAGCTGGGAGTGTGCCGACGGTGGCGACGCCGGTCGTCGACGCCGGCGCCCGCGCCAGGCCGGACAAGGACGCGGTGCCGTCGCCGTTGATGCGGTAGGCCGGCGTGTAGTACGTGGCCGAGAAGGGCGACCAGCCGGTGTTCAGGCTGAGCGTCTGCCACGTGCCCGCGGTGGTGGCCGGCGCCGTGCGTCCCAACGCCAGCCAGTTCCCCGAGCCCGAGACGGTGAGGACGACCTGGTCGCCGACTGCGGGGGTCAGGTAGCTGTCCATGCGCCGGGCTGTGATGCCGTCGCCTGTGGTGACCGTGCCGTCCGTGCCAACGGTAGCGACAGTGGCGAGGCGCCAGTCCGCGCCGCGCACCGAGGGCGTGGTGGCGCTGGCCTGGACTGCCTGCCAGCGGAGCGCGTCCGCGAGATCTGCTGGTGTCGCGGAGGAGGAGCTCATGCGTCCTCCTTCGCGCTGATCGTGGCGATGGTGAAGTCGCCGCCGACGTCCAGAGGGACAGTGAAGCTCTGCACCTGGTGCAGCTCCTTGCTCCCGTCCGGGTAGAGGACGCGGATCACGTCGCCTGGCTCGAGGGCCGGATTGGGCAGAGCGCTGATGTCGGCGGCGGCGTTGGGCGCCATGGCGGCGCGGAGCTTCAGTGTTGCCGCTGCCGTACAGGCGGCTGTCGTGGTCAGGGTCGCCGAGCTGTAGAACATGGGCCGGTGGCCGAACGGCCCGGACCAGTACGTCGGCGACGTGGGGTCGTTGTCGACAACCAGAGCGGACACGGGAGCGACGCTGGCCTCACTGTTCTCGCCCTTCGCGAGGACGCCGTTGAACACCTTGTCTGCGGTCATGCCCCGGTCAGCAGACACGTAGGCGCCGCCCTCCCCTGCCGCGATCGTCCAGACAGGCGCGGTGGTGACCAGGTCGGGCAGCTCGGCGATGACGAAAACCCCGTCCGGGTCGGCGTAGACCTCGGCACCGATCGCGGCGGCCACCTCGGCGACGGCGGCCCACCGGTCGCCTTCGACGTCCCATGTGCGGGGGCCGATGGCGGCGTCCGTCGCCCGGTTGATCACGGAGGCTGCCGGGATGCTCGACTGAATCAGTGTCGTGACCGCGGCGACCGCGGTGCCGCTGGCCTTGTACGGAGCGGTGAACTTGTCGTCGGCGATCACGCATTCCAGCGACTTCCCGCTGACAGTGACGGGCCCCTCATCGACGTCGCCGGCTACGGAGTCGACCCGGAAAACGCCGAGCGGCACCAGCTCGGTGGATCCGTCGGAGTACTGGACGCCACGGCTGATCCTCAGCGTGGCCCCGTACACGCTGAGCCGGGTCGTAGGCGTGCGCGGGATGAGGGATGTGTCCGCGAGGGTGACGGAGCAGGTGCGTCTGACTGCCTGGCCGCGGTCGACGGTGACGGACCCGCCGGTGTGCTCCAGGCGCTCGACTCGCCCGTCGGTCCTGAAGAGGACGACTTCGGTGGCCAGGGGGCCCGACTCGGCGATGGCGGCGAGGAAGCGGCTGCTCACGGAGTACACGTCAGCCTCCGATCCGCCGGTCGAAGAGGACGTCCTCCCACGTGTCGTAGGCGTCGAGGACCTCTTGCCAGGTGGCGAATCCCGTCAAAATGTCCTGCCAGGTGCGGCCGGCGGAACCGGCCACGCCGACGGTGGTCGGCATGTCGACCTGGGTCAGCGGCAGCGTCCACTCCCGCCACGCTTCGTCAGCGAGCGGCACGGTCCTGGGCAGGCTGACGTCCCCGACCGTCACGTACAGATCGGACTCGTGGACCCCGGGAACCACCTGCCACAGGAGTGTGTGGCCGGAATCGAGGAGCCAGTGCAGGGCGGCTGCTTCCTCGTCCGTGTGCGTGCGGACGGTGAGGTCCCCTTCCAGGCCGCCGCGAACGTCGCTCAGGACCACCGGGTTACGTCGGCCCCGCACACGGTAGGAGGCCGCGGCGATACTCCGCTTCCAGGCCGGTGGGATCACCACGGTGAACTGGGCATTCCTCTGGGGTTCCCCGGGATCCTTCAGCCAGCACCAGTCGATGTCGCCTGCGGCCAGAGCGACGCCGTCGCTGGCCCGGAAGCCCGGTGCGGAGGAGATGGTGGCGCGCAGCTCGATGTAGTACGAGACCTCGACGCCGATCGGGGCCTCGTAGTCCTCGATGATCATTTGGTCGGAGGTGATCGCGGTCAGGCTGATCAGCCCGCCGGCGCCGCGGACGAGCGTGCGGGAGCCATCGGGGGTGACGCGGTAGATCGTGATGTACTCGCCGACGGTCAGCTCGCGCAGGGTCAAGGTGATCGACGCGGTGTCGTCGTGGGCCTCGATGTCCGTGAGCGGCAGGGATTGCCACAGGGCGAGGCGGTCGATGCGCCAGACGCTGCTGCCAGAGGTGGCGGTGACGGAGTATTCGATCGCCGCCTGCGTCGCATTCACCGGAGCCGTCCAGGTATTGCCCAACAGCCACCAGTTGGGGGTGGGGATGGCGGCTGAGGAGCCGCTCGTGAGGCCGAGATCAGTGTTCGCGGCGTCGTACCAGCGGACCCCGCGGACGAGGGTCCATCCGCCGGCTGAGACGTTGCTATAGACCTCGGTACGGAAGTCCAGTCCTCCCGCGCCTGTGGGCAGCGGGAATTTGGCGGACCTGATCACCGAGGTTGTCGCGGTGCTGGAGGTGATCGTGCCCGCGTAGGCGCCGTCGAACAGGTACGCACCCCACGGTGTCGACCTGGCGATCGTGGCGACGCCGGAGACCACAGTCCATCCGGCGACGCCCTGCTCGAAGCTGGCGTCGGCGTAGGGCAGCACGCTGCCCGCGCGGAGGACGGGGGCTGTGGTGACGACGGCGGTGTCGACCCGCAGGACCTGACCGGTGGTGGCCGTGTCGATGCCGGCCGCAATGGAGCAGGAGGCCGTGCCCGCGGGCGCGGTCGCGGAGGCGTATTGGCGGTACCAGCCGGTGCCGGGGGCGGCGAGAGTCGACCGGGTGGCTTGGATCTGCGAACCACCGGAGTCGTAGAACCGCAGCTCAACCCACGTGACCGAGCCGCTGGTGGGTGGGTTGAGGTAGCAGTGGGCGACGTACTCCACGCCCGGTGTTGCGTCCGGCCGATCCATGGATCGCATGCTGGCGTTGCCGTTGGCAGAGGCCGTCATCGCGATGACGTGCCCGCCAGCGAGGTACCAGTCGACCGGCCACGACACCATCGGCGCCTGCCGCGTCACGGTCGAGTTGACCTCGTTGAACCACGCCGTGGCGTCGATCTCCGTGGCCTCGGCGTTGAAGCCGAACAAGTTGCCGACCGTGGTGATCGGGTAGCCGAAGTACACGTTCTCGTAGTAGGAGAAGACGGCGCCGGCGGCCGGTGTCGAGGAGACGACTACCTGGGCGCGCGCTGCGGTGCCGGGTGCCTCGCCGCCGACCGCGATCCGATGCCAGGTCGCCGACGCCGAAGCGGTGGTGAGCGACCATGTGATCGAGATCTCGGCGTTGGTGCCGTCCAGCCAGCGGATCCCGATCCGCTCCGGGACCGTGGCCCCGGAGGCGTCGCAGAACGCGTGGTACTCGGTCCAAGGCGTGACGGCGTAGGAGGAGACGGTGCGGGCCTGCATTTCCCCCGACGCCACCGACCTTACGGCCAGGACTCCGTCACCGTTCCGGCCGCCGCTGCCGAGGCTGATCGTGCAGTTGGTCTTAGCGACCCATCCGGACGTGTTCGGATCGACAGACTCGGTTGTCGAGCTAAGGAAGTTGCCAGGGATGGCCACGGTCACCTCCGTCCCGCGCGCAGGGTCTGGACGAGCTCGCCGTTGGAGCGGCGGACTTCGGCCCGCGCGATGTCGGTGATCTCCCGGTCGCCGACGAACACCTGGACATGCAGGTCGCCTACTCCGCCACTGGTCGCGGCAACCGACAGGGCCTGCCACTGAGGTGGTGTGAGGATGGCCTCGGGTGTGCGGAGCCCGTTGTAGGCGAGCTGGCCGGGCATGAGCCAGCCGCCGTTGTCGTAGCCGCCGGGGCGGTTGTAGGCGGAGGCCAGGCTGCCGTACCTCGCGAGTGCGTACCGCATGGAGGCGTAGACGTTGGCGAGATTGTCCCAAACGCCGCGTGACCGGAGAGGCCCGGCATATGCAGCAAAGGTGGGATCAATTACTTGCATCAAACCCTTGGACGGAGTGCCGTTCTTGGCGTTGATGTCCCAGTTGTTGATGGCCCGGGGGTTGCCGCCGGACTCCTGGTTCATGCGGCGGAGCACGATGGGCAGGAGGCTCGCGGGCTGGCCGACCATGCGGAGGGCTTGGAGGACGAGGCCGGACCAGCGCTGTACGCCGGACCCGCCGATGTCACCTCCGCCCCCACCGCCGAAGTCCAACAACCCCTTGGCAGCGCCGACGACTTTGTCCTTCAGCCCCTTGATCATGCGGATGGGGAGCTGGGCGATCAGCTGCGCCCAGCGGCTACCGCCAACCTGGGAAATCTTCCGACGGACCGGCCCGATCGCCTTGTCCCAGATCTCCGACGGGTTGGTGATCAAGTCCCACGCTGACCCGGTCCACCCGCCGATGGTTTTCGCCGCACCGGTGATACCGCCCCAGATGTCCGAGACGACCCCGCCATCAGCGAAGCCCTGCACCGGAACCGGAAGCCGCCCAGTGCGGTTCATGTACTCCAACGCGCCGTACCCGATCGACCGGGCAGAGTCTCGCCTGACGACGAATTCGTCGGCCATCATCAGGGCGGGGATGCTGTCTCGCCCTGGCACACCACCGCGGGTACGGCCACCGCGGGCGAACCTGACTGCGTCGAGTTTGCCGAGGTCAACGATTCCGGCGACTGTGTTCCAGACCTTGCGGATTCCGTTGTTGTAGACGGTGTCGATCACGAACTGGACCGGCCGGCGCGCGACGGCCTTCAACCCGTCCCAGACCCGTCCGATGTAGCTCACCCCAGATCGGAAGCTGTCACCGACAGCCGCGACTCCGCGCTTCAGGAGATCGAAAGAAGGGCTGATCCCATTGCGCCAGGCGCCGCTGATGGCGCTGCTCGCTCCGTTCCAAACGGGGCGGATGACGTTGTCGAGCAGCCATCTGAACACGGATGCGAGCGGTCCGAAGATGTACGTCCGGACAGCCCCGAAAGTCGCTTTGACGCCGTCCCACCAGGCCAGCACGACGAGCCCGATGGCCCGGAACACCGGCACGTAGATGTTCTGCCACAGCCATCGGGCCACAGATGCGAGAGCGCGGAAGAGCGCCACGACCCCGTCGAAGCCGGGCTTGAGCGCGTTGTTGTAAAGCCAGCGGCCCAGCCAGGCGATCCCGTCGAACGCCGGTTTGATGCCGCTGTTCCACAGCCAAAGGGCCCCTGCGGCGATCCCCTGGAATGCCGGGCGGATCGCGTTCGCCCATAGCCAGGTTGCGATGGCGCCGAGCAGCTTGAAGTACAGGTAGATGGGGGTAAAGACGGCAGTGACGACGATCGCGAAAAGGATCCGTGCGGCCAGCCAGATTCCCTGGAAGGCTGGCAGGATGGCGGCCGTCCAGAGCCACATGGCCGCTCCGCCGACAGCCTGCAGCCCTACCCAGGTGCCGTCGAGGGCGGGCTTGATGGCGTTCGTCCAGGCCCACATGACAGCGATCTGGATGCCCGACCAGGCTGCCACCACCCCTGCACGGAACCAGCCGACCCGCTGGAACGCAACGACCACGGCGGCACCGAGGGCCAAGATTGCCGTGATCACCAGGATGACCGGGTTAGCGTTCATGACCAGGTTGAAGGCGGCCATCGCGATCGTGGCGCCATTCTGCACCACCGTCCAGGCCAGGATCGCCAGCCGGTACGCACCGAACACCGTCGTCACCACCGCTGTGGCAGCAGCCTGGGCAGTCAGTGACAGGGTGAAGCCCGCGAGGAGGATCCCGATCGGGATCAGCCACGTACCCATGTCGCGGAGCCAGCCGACCACAGCCTGGCCAGCGGAAACCGTGCTCTGCAGCGCCGCGGCCACTCCAAAGGCCGCTCGGACAAGGACCGGCAGGACCTGGCCGCCGACGACGTCGACGAACGCCTGCCGGACCGTGCGGGTGAAGACCTCGATCTCATGTGTCGGCCCGTGACGGATCGTGTCGCCCAGCGCCTTCGCGGACCCTCCGAGCGACCCCAGACCGGTCGCCGCCGAGGACGGGTCCATGGCGTAGAGCGCTTTACCGAGGTCCTCGGCCTGTGTCCCGAACAGTGCAACCGCCGCCGCTGACTGGTCGACGGGGTCCTTGATGCCCCGGAGCCGGTCGAGGGTCAGGTCGAGGGCGGCCTTCGACGTGGCACCGCCTGCGGCGAACTTGGCCGCCATGTCGTCGGCGGACAGGCCGAGGGCCTTGAAGCCTTCCTTTGTGCTGTCCGAGCCGTCGACGGCCCGGATGGAGAATTCCTTGATCGCGTCGGCGGCAATGTCAGCGTCGCGGGCGCCGCCCTGGATCGCCTGGTTGATCAGCCCGATCGCATCGGCCCCGGTCAGCCCCGCCTTGCGGAACTGCGTGCCGTATTCATTGATCGTGTCCAACAAGTCGTCGGCCTTGTTGGCCCCGGACTGGAAGCCCTTGGTGATCAGGTCGAAGGCTTCGGCGGAGTTCTTCGCCAGCCCGGTGCGCATGAGCTGGCTGACCGCGTTGGTGACGCCGCCGAGATCCTGGTCGAAGACCGTGGCGACGTCCGCGGCCTTGGTGGCGATCTCCTGCAGCTGCGCGTTCGTGGCGTCCGGCGGCGCGAGGCCGGCGCTGACGACAGCCTTGATGGCGTCAGCCGCGCCCTGGAACGAGTCGGAGACACCGCTGGAATACAACTGCCCCGCGATCTTCCCCTGTGCGGCGGCGACTTTGTTGCTGGTGCCGAGCTGGGCCTGCAGCTTGGACTTGATGCCCGACTGGGCGATCGCCTCGGTGATTCCGGCGATCAGCAGGGCGCCAGCGGCGACACCAGCAGCAACGGCGCCCGCCTTGATGCCGTCCCGGAGACCACCGCCGGCCGCCTGACCGGCCTGACCACCGGCATCCTCAGCCGGCCCGGTCAGCTGACGGCGCAGCTCGTCCCCGATGCCGCGAACCGAGGGAATGATCTGGATTGTGGCGTATCCGACGGAGGGCACTGGTCACCCCCGGTCCGGTGTCAGGCGATACGGCCCTCAGCGATGGCGCGGCGGCGTGCGCTCTGGCGGCGTCGGGCATCCTCGATGCGCGCGACGCGCTCCGGGCTGTGGGTCCGGCGCGAGGTGGTGTCCCACCAGCGCGGGTAAGGCTTGGGCCGCTTCGGCAGGTCAGATCTCTTGGCCACGTTGGCGGCCTGCACGTGCCAGTCCAGGTGCTGGATCATGTCGAAGACGTCGGCCAGCAGGACCTGTTCGCCGGTGGGTTCCGGTCGGCCGTGGTTGAGCACGGTGCGCGTGGCCGCGCGGGGGGACAGGCCGCGCACCAGGCTCGACAGCTCCCGCCAGGTCAGCTCACCGGTGAAGAGGTCACGAAGGCGTACCCCGTACTCGCGGCGGAGGTCTGCCTCTACGGCTGGTCCGTGGTGGCGGATCAGCTCGCAGAGGCCGCGGATTCCCCCGGCTCCAGCCCGGAGTGCCGCCGGTATCCGTCGAAGAGGGCCTTGAGCTTGTACTGCGGCAGCTTCACCTTGCGGAACTCCGCCCATGCCTCGTCACCGAGCGCGGCGCGGAAGATGCCCGTCATGGCCTGGGTGTCGCCGCCCTCGGCCGCTTCCATCAGGGCCCACACGTCCAGGCTCTGCATGTGGGCGAACTCCCAGCGCCGGCCGTTCCAGTGGACGCGCCAGGGGGTGAGGTCGACCTCGGCCTTGACGGCGTCGAGGTTGAAGTCGAAAGGCTGATCGTCGGTCGCGGTTCGGGGTGCCATGGTCAGGTCTCGCTCTCAGGTGCGGGCTGGAGGATCTGGACGTTGCGGGCGGGCAAGGTCAGGCGGACCATGCCGGCGCCGTCGGGCTGGAGGGTGACCTCGATGAGGTCGGACTGGACCAGCCAGGGGAAGGGGCGGCCGTCGACCTCGACGGCGCCGCCGGGCTGGATCACGATGCGCTCGGCGACGGGCGGCAAGGCGCCGGTGGAGCGGGGGCGTTCGCTGTGCAGGGCGGCGATGACCTTGCTGCGCAGGTGGCGCGGCAACGTCTGGCCGTCGGCGATAAGGCCGAGCTGGGCGGCCTTGGCCGTGACCTGCTCGTCGGTGTAGCGAAGGGGCATCGCGGTTCCTTCGATTGGGCCGGGGCGCGGTCCGAACCGCGACGCAAGGGCCGCGCCCCGGGGCTCAGGCGCCGGCGGTGAACTGGCGGATGAAGAGGACCTTCCCGGACGTCGGGAAGATCGTCGCGATGAACTTGGCGGTGGCGAGGTCGGTCTCGTTCTCGGTGACGTCGCCGTCGACGGTGACCTCGGCGTACTGGGCGGTGATCAGGCGCTTGATCTTGTCGTCCTCGCGGACCTCGAACGCCATCTTCACCTGCGCCGGTCGCGGGACGATGATCTGGGAGTCCGTGCTGCCGGGCCACAGCAGGGAGCGGGTGGTCTCGTTGTCCTCCAGCGCGGTGAAGGACTTGGTGAGCTTGAAGTGCGCGCGGGAGGTGCGCACGAGGATGCCGCCCCAGGCGTACTTGTCGTCGACGTCCTCGTCGCGGGACTCGGTGAATCCGTCGTCGCCGTCGAGGAGACCGACCAGATCCCACTCGGAAGGGAAAGGATCATCGACGGTCGCGGGGTTCACGGCGGTCAGCGGCCCGACGTACACATCGGCGTCGGTCCACAGTGCGGCATTGGTCGGGTCGCCGGCCACGGCGTCCTCCTCATGTGTGTCGGTCAGGACGTCGCGGTTCGGTCAGTGCGGTCAGGCCGTGGGCCGGACGTTGGCGAGCACGGTGAACGTGCTCAGGTCGGTGTCGGAGGCGTCGTCGACGGCAGCGAGCGGGCCGGTGGCCGGGCGCACGCCGCGGATCACCGGGCCGGAATGGACGATCAGCAGGCCCTGGCACAGCTGAGCCAGGTCATGCGCCTGGTCGGCATCCGTATGCCAGACGGTGATCCGCAGCGTCGCGCGCGTGTTGGCCATCGAGGAGTGCGGGAGATCGCCGTCCTTGCGGACCAGGACGTAGGGCAGGCGGGGGGTCTCCGGCGAGCGGTCGCCGGGCACCCGGGTGCCCACGCTCACGCCAGCCGCATACGGCTCCAGGCGCCCGGTCAGCGCGGCACGCAGAACGTCGGCGGCGGCGGCCTGGGCGTCGGCGAAGACCACCAGCGGTTTCACCGAGCCCCCCACTCCTTGACCTCCAGCCGTGCCGCACCGGCGGCCCGGGTCAGGACGCCGTGCTTGGCCTGGAGGGCCATCCCGCGCGGGTGGGCGATGACCACGGACGCCGCCCCGCGGTCGGTGGTGTAGGCGCGCACCAGCACGGGCACGCCGTCGGGCACCATCGCTCGCGCGCTTGCGGCGACCTCGGCGGCGACGCCGTCGACCAGGGCCCGGACTTCGGGGCCGCGCAGGATCTCGCGCACGCCCGCGTAGTCCAGCCGGAAATCGGTGAGCATGGCGGGCTCCTATCCGGTCGCGCGGACCAGGTCCAGTTCCACGTGGTGGACGCCGCCCTCGACGGGGTCCGTCCAGCGGGCGATCTCGCCGTCGACCTCGAGGAGCATGCCGTCCCACTCGACGCGGTCCACGGCGCGGATGTCGAGATCGGTGCCGGGCTGGGACTGGACGTGCCAGCCCGTGACCACTGCCGTGCGGTCCGGCGTCGCCGTCTCGGTGGCGGTGGTCGGCTGGATGCTGACCTCGGTGATCGCCAGGCGTGAGACGGCATCAGGGGACCAGTCGGGCACCGTGTTGCCGCCGCGGTCCACGCGCATGCCCGCGCGCACGCGCACGATGTCCTGGTCGAAGAACATCATCAGACGTCGCTCCCGGTACGGACCTTGTGCCGGGCCACCGCCGCCGACCACTGTGACGTCACCCCGACCGCCGCCTGCGCCCCGAACGTCACCGACTGGCCGCCGACCGCCTTGGACTGCACGCCCGGCACCACCGTGTACAGGCTGCGTGCCTGGTCGATGACGACCTCGGCGACGTCGTCGGGGATCTCCGCCCACCCGTGCCCGTAGACAGCTTCCAGGCAGCCCAGACGGGCCGGCCAGTACTGGCAGCCCAGGCGGCGCAGGATGCCCGACTCCGACCATTCGTAGTCGGTGCCCTCCACCAGGAGGGTGCCGTCGAGCTTGACGGAGTCGACCGACACGGTCGGCCACACCGGCAGCAGAACCGTGGCCCGCCCGGTGCCGTCCAGGCGGACGGTGTCCCCGGCGACGAGGGTGACCGGGTGGCCTACCGCCCCCCGGAAGCGCCGTGTGGCCGCGCGCAGGGCGGCCACCAGCTTGGGATCGTCGGCGGGCCGCCCGAGCCACACGGCCAGTTCGGCCGGGTCGGCGAGCAGGTCAGTGGCCACCGCCGCCGGCCTTGTTCGCCGCGGTGGTGCGTGCCTTGTTCGGCGCCGCCGCACGCCCCTTGGCGGTCGGCTTGTCCGCGTCATCCGGCGCTGGCTGGGGGGCGTCGACTAGGTCGTCGTCGGTCAGGCCGCGCAGTTCGGCGTCGGCCGCGTTGAGCTTCAGGGTCGTCTCGTGTCCGGCATCGGTGACGTACCGGTAGTTCTTCAGCGGACCGCCCACAGCGGCCACCTCCTGATCGGGGATGTCGACGGGGGTGACGGTTGAGGGCGGGCCGCATGCCGCGTGCTCGGCGCCGCACGGGCACCGCCCTCTGACCATGCGCGAGGTGAACAGCATCAGGGCGCGAGCTGGCCGGACGTGCGCATGGCCGCCAGCAGCGCGTTCAGCTTCGTGCGCAGCGCGTTGACATCCGTCAGCAGCGCGTCGAACTCCGCCTTCGTCGGGTTCGCGCCGGCCGCCGCCGCGGCTGTGGCAGCGGCGGCGTTGGCGACGGCGGCGGTCTGCTTGCCCTCACGGGCCGCCCCGGCGCCGGGGTTGAGGTATGCCATGTCAGCCCCTTAGGCCGTCAGGTCGATCTCGACGAACGCGGACGGCTGGAGCACACCGAAAGCCGCGCGCATCTCGGCGAGGATCGCGACGAGGTTGCGGACGAAGAAGTCCAGGTGGGAGTCGGTCATCTGGATGGTGGCCTGCTCGCGGTCCCACAGCACGGCCTTGCGGAAGTCGCCGACGTAGCCGGTGCCCGCGGGGACGGCCTCGGTCTCGATGACCGGCAGCCCCCACAGGGTCCCCGCGCCGCCCGTGCCGGCCGGGCCGCCGAAGTAGTAGCGCGCTTCGTTGTCCTGGAGCAGGTCCAGGGTCTCGAGATCGGTGGGGTTGAGCAGGTAGGCGTTGGCCACCGACCGGCCGACCGTGCGGACCTTGGTCTTGGCCTTGCGGGTGGTGGTCAGCGGGTCCGTGTCCCAGGCCTGAGCCTGCACACCGGACACGTTGGACAGCCCTTCGAAGTTCTCTCCGGTGTTGTCGCCCTGGACCATCTGGTCCTCAAGCTCCTCCTCCAGGCCGTAGCGGAGGAAGGCGTCGATGAGGGTGCGAATCTGGGCGGCGTCGGACAGGGCCCGCTTGGTGACCGGCATCCAGTGCGCGATCGTCTTCACCGCGGCGGTGACCTTCGCGAGGGCGAGGCCGGACTCCGGCTTGTAGCCGCCGCCCGCGTTGTTCACCAGCGCGCCCGCTCCGCCTGGAGCGGTCGGCGCCGCCGACGACGTCGCCTCCGGCACCGGGGCGGCGTTGTTCGTCACGGAGGTGACGCGGACATACTCCACCGTGTCCGAGGTGGTCGTGCCGTTGGTGACCACGTCCCGCATCCGCAGCGGGCGCTGGAAGACGTCGATGCCGACCTGGAGGCCGCGCCAGTCGTTCTGAACGAAGGCCCCGCCGGAGGTGTCCGAGGCGCCGGTGACGAGGCTCTTGACGCCGAACATCTCCGACTGCACGCGCTGCTTGGCGCCGAACGCGCCGCCGCGCGCCTGCGCGAGGAGGCCCTTGTACTCGGCGGACTGAGTGAACTGCTCGCCCAGCGACTTGCCCCGCTCAGGCAGCTGGAAGCCGGAGGCGGTACGGCGGCTGCCGTCCTCGTCGGTCTTCGCGTTGAGGGCGATGTCATCGCCGAGGTCGGCGAGCGTCTTCTTCAGCTCGTCATTTCCCTTGAGCCGCTCGATCTCGCTCTTCGCCTCGGTGGCCTTCGCCATGTGCTCGCGCAGCTGGCCGGCCTCGTCGGGGGTGAAGTCGCGGTCGCCGTCTTCCTCGGCTGTCTTGGTGATCTGACGGGCTTCGAGGAGGTGATGCTTCATGAGCTCCTTGAGCTCTTCGATCTTGCTGGGCATGTGTCCTCATTCCGTGAGCGAGAGCTCCAGCTCCTTCAGCTGGAACTCGGTGCGCAGACGGGCAGAGGCGGCGGCGGCCTTGGCGGCACCCTCATCGGGCGCTTCGCGGAGGTCCGGCGTGGTCTCGTCCTCGGTGCTGCTGGCGGGTTCGTCCGTGGGCTCCTGGGCGGGCGGGGACGCCTCGGGCTGAGCGGAGGGCGTGGTGCCGTCGGCTGCCTCGGCGCCCGGCTGGCCGGGCTCGTCGGACGTCTTGCGGTCGGCAGCCTTCTCGGGCTGCGCGGAGTCGAGCACTTCACCGATCGCCTGGTAGGCGGCGGTGAGCGACTCGAAGTTCTTCTGCGACAGGACGCGTCCTGCCTTGGTGCCGCGCGCCAGGCCTGCCGCCTTCGCGGCCAGGAGTTCGGTCTCCTGGTTCGCGCCCACCAGGCACGGACCGACCTCGTGGAGCTTGAGGCGGCGCAGTTCGTAGTAGCCGCCCCACGGGTGCTCGTCGTCTGTCACCCAGGCGCCTTCACCGACGTCGTAGGCGAAGGAGAACTGAGTGACGCGTCTGCCTTTCAGCAGCCGGTACACCTGTGCCGCGGTGGGATTCGTGTCGAGGTCGTCGATCTGCCCGGTGACCTCCAATCCCTGCAAGGTCTCCGTCGCCTTCAGCACGGTGCCCACGTGGGCGAACGGGTCGCCCCAGGCGTGCGACCAGATCACCGGGATCGGGTCCCCCTTGGCCTGCCACTCGGCGAGAGTCTCCGTGAACGCCCCGGGACGCACGATGTCGCCCACCGAGTCCTCGTTGCCGAACACCGAAACCAGCGCCGTGAACTGCCCCTCGGCAAGCCCGTCGGCGACGCCCGCCGCCTTCACCCTGGCGGAGAAGTCTTTGGTGCGCACGTCAACTCTCCTCGTCCGCCCACTGCACGCGGGCACCCTTCAGCGGGTGGCCCGGCACTCGATCACCCAGCACAGCGTCAAGTGACAGCCCCACAGTGAAACCACCGGACGGCTCGCCAAGGTGAGCGACGCAGACTTCCCCTGTCGGGAACTGCGCCCCGTGCCAAATGCGCCCATCAGCCAGGTGGAGGTTGAATGGCCGGGCCCACTCCATGTCAGCCCTCCTTCGCGTAGTCGAGAGTGCAATGGCAGTTCGCGAGCTCTTTCGCCTCGCCCCGCCCGTCACCGGGCCAGCGCAGCCCGTTGGAGAACACGTCATCCAGGCCGACCCGCTCGCCGTTCTGGGCCTTGTGCGAGGGACGCGGGTTCTTCCCCCCGGTGACCCACACCTTGCGGGTCAGCCCGCTCGCGCCAGCCGCGTCGTAGCCGCCGAAGGACCGCAGTTCCGTGCTCGCGGTCACCGCCCGCACCGCCGCCGCCGTACCCCACGAGGCGCCCGCAGCTGTCAGGGCCTCCCGCCAGCCCTCGCCGCCCTCGTCCTGCACACGGGCGACCGCCTTGCGCCCGGCCTCCTCGTGCTGCTCGGCATGGGTCTCGGCGGCCGCCAGGATCCAAGCCAGCATCACGTCCGCAGACCACCCCTCGGCCTCCGGATTCCAGACGCTCAGCACCTCCCACGCGCCGACCTGCGCGAGCCGGTACCCGTGGTCGGCCAGCAGCACCTGGAGCTGCGCGAGCCGGTCATCGTGCCCGGCCGCCCAAAGCTCCAGCAGATCCGGCATCCCCTCCGCCTTGGCCCCAGCCGCGGCAAGGAGCTTGCCGGCCGCGCGCTCTGTCCAGCGCACCAGCGAGGTCTCCAGGGCATCGCGCTCGGTGGCGATGGTGCCCAGTTCAGACGGCCTGCCGCTCTTGACCAGCGCCAGGCCCCGCGCTTTTGGGAGCGCCCCCGGCTCCGGTGCTGTGTCCCGCGGGCTGGCCAGGCCGCCCGCGGTGACGTTCATCGGCGTGATCAGCTCGTCGCCGCCCGCGACGGCCGGCAGGTTGAAGCGGGCGCGCTGCTCATTGCGGGTCATCCACGGCCCGCCCGTCGCCGTCGACGCGGCCGCAGCCTGCTCCTCGAAGCTGCCGCGCATCTTCTCCGCGATGTTGAACTCGCAGTACACATCCGAGTTGTCACCCGGCAGGTCAGGCAGAACCTGCGCGACGATCTCCTGTTGCAGCATCGCCATCCACGGGCCCAGCGTGTCCTGGTACAGGTGGGCGTGCTGTTCCTTGATGTTGCTGTAGGTGGCGTGATCGAGGATCCCGATCAGCGGCGGCGGAATGAAGTACGCAGCCGAGACCTCCTCGCGCGTCAGCTTGCGCGCCTCAATGTACTGGGCCTGCTCCGGGTTGAAGCCGACCGGCACGTACTCCATGCCGTCCTCGAGGATCGGCGTCCCGCCCTCCGCACCGCCGCCGGAGGCGAACGTCCGCCACATCTCCCGGAAGCGCGCCTTCTCCTTGGCGCTCCAGTCCGGGGCCTCCATCGGCCGTTTGAGAACACCTGTCATGCGGGCACCGCCACGCCACATCGCCGACCGCTGCTTCGATGCCTCCGTCGACTCCAGCAGCAGATCCCGCAGCGCCTCGATCGGGGAAGACCCATGGGTCAGCGTCTCCGGCGCGTACCCGTGGATGTGGACCACTTCGTCGACGGCGAAGTCCCGCCCGCCAGCCGTCTCGTAGTACTCCGGGGCGATCCAGTTCCCGCCGTGCGGATAGATCAGCGTCGGCGGGACGGGCAGGATCCGCAACCGCCCCTCATGCCGGAGCTTGATCCCGTACCAGTTGTCGTACAGGGCGTAGTCGGACACCATCCGCTCCACGAACCGGTACGTCGTCATCCCCGGCATCGGCGCCGCCAACAGCTGCGCCAGCGGGTGATCCCTCAGCCGCTCCCGGTCCGTGTCACTGATCCGCCGGAATGTGTGGATACCGATCTGCGCGAGGTTGCGGGCCAGGAACCCGATCACCGTGCGCACCTGCGGCTGCGTGCGCCAGATCGTCTCGTACTCCCACGACGCAGCCGGGAACGGCATCGCCGCGAACGTCGGCGTCACCCCGGCCCCGGTGACCGCCAGCCGGCCGGAGGACACCACGAACGCCACGATCAGCCACCCCCGCTCGCGAGGACCTGCGTGAACTCCACCCGCGCCCGCTCGACGACGACCTCGCCATCCACGCGCTGCGGGTCCCGCCCGGCCTCCAGCAGCTCCACATCCCGCAGCACCAGCAACGGCCCCCGCTGCGCCCACAGGACACCCGCGAAGGCCTTGTCGGGCAGGTTCACCACGACCCGCTTATGGACCGCTGTACGGCGCCACGCGAACATCCACGGCCCCCTGTTCCCGGCCGTCACACGACCATGATTTCGTTCTCGTCCGCGTAGCGGCTCTTGCGCCGGGGCGGGCGGGCGACGACCTCGGTCATCGCCGTGGCCAGCGCCGACACCCCGTCGATCTTGTCGCCGCTGTTCGCCTTGTCCGGCTTAACGTTGCCCGCCGGATCCATCGCCACCGCCAGGTTGTCCACGCACCAACGGGCCACCGGGTGGCCGCCGTGCCGCAGCACCGGTTCCTCGGGCGTCCCGCCCAGGACCAGCCGCTGAATCTCCTTCATCACCGGCGACATGGTGGCGAAGCCCTGCCGCACCTTGACCATCGGCGCCCGCTCGCTGATCAAGTCGTTGGTCAGCTGCGAGGCGTTCCACGGGTCGTAGCCGACCGACTTGACCTTGAAGGCGTCGCGGTCGCGGCGGATCTGTTCCTTGATGAAGTCGTAGTCCGCGACGTTCCCCGGCGTAGCGACCAGGAACCCCTCCCGGACCCAGCGCGAGGCCGCGCCCGCCGTCCGCTTGTCGAGGGCCTTGAGGTTGTCCTCCGGCGTCCAGAAACGGAACACGGCGTCCAAGGTGCCCGTCCGGTCATCAGGGAAGAGCCAGCACAGCGCACACAGGTCAGACGTGCTCGCCAGGTCCAGGCCGCCATACGCTTCCCGCCCCCTCAGCCGCGCTTCGTCCACCAGGCCGGCGTTCGCGTCCCAGTCCTCCAGCCGCAGGAACCGCGTGGACTGCTTCGTCCGGATCCCCAGGTGCAGGCGAAGGAACTTCGCCAGGTCGGCCGGGGACTGCTGGGCCTCGGCGGAGGCGCCGCGCAGGTAGGCCGCCGACGGCGACACCCCGTAGCCCGGGTTGGCCTTCCGCCACGTGGCCTCGGCGTGCGGGTCATCGTCCTCGTCCGCCCCCCAGACCACCCCGTAGGTGTCCGGGTCGTGCAGCGCGCCGCGGGCCAGCTGCTCGATGTACTGCCGCTTCCGGTCGTAGATCGACTCCTGCTTGCCCTCGTCCGCCGTGGTGATCGTGACTACCAGCGGCTGACGGCGCGAGCCCGTGCCCGTCTCGATCGTCTCGACCAGGTCCGCGGTCTTGTGGACGTGGAGCTCGTCGATGATCCCGCCGTGCACATTCGCGCCGTGCATCGCCTCGGCCACCGAGGACACCACGGTGAAGTAGCTCCCGGATGCCGGGTGCGTGATCTTTTTCGTGAACGCCTTGACGTTCCCCTTCAGTGCCGGCGCCCGCTCCGCGATCAGCCGGATCGGGTCGAACGTGAACCGCGCCTGCTTCTCCGACGTGGCCGCCGCGTACACCTGGGCCCCGGGCTCGCCGTCCGCCGCCATCAGGTACACCGCGATCCCACCCGACAACGTGGTCTTTCCGTTACGGCGGGGAACGTCGACGTAGAGCTTGCGGACGATCCGTGTGTATCCGTCCGCCTCGTCGTCCCACCGCACCCACCCGAACACCGGGGCAATGATGTACGCCACCTGCCACGGGTCCGGATCCAGGGGCTTGCCCGCCCACTTGCCCTGGGTGTGCCGCAGCAGATGGAACGACAGCAGCACCCGGTCGACCCGGTCCGGATCGAACACCGCCCCCGGAGCCTCGCCCGGGCTGGGCGTCCGAACCTTCGGCGGGCAGTCCGGCAGTGGGATCCCGCGATCCTCCAGATACCAGGCGACCTCGGGGCTGATGCCCAGCTCAGCCGGGTCCGGAGCCCGCGAATGGGTTCGCTTCGTCGCCATCGCCGCCCCCGCCCCGTGCCAGGGCCTGCTCCGTCGACGGCGTCAGGCCGAAATGAGCAGCCCACGACCGCATCTCCCGGCCGGCGTTCCGGGCGATGGCCACCGCCGGATGGGCGAGCGTCCCCTGCCGGGCCTCGATCGTCAGCCCCTCGCGCTGCACCGTCTGCGTCGCGGCGACGAACACGGCCCACGCCTCGCAGTACGCGGCGAGCGCGGCCCGGTCGGACTCCTTGACCAGGTCCAGGCGGGACAGCTCGGGAAGGACACGGTCCCACTCGGCCGCGGCCTCCGGGCTCAACCAGTCCGGGGCGGCCGGCGGGACCCGCTTGAACGCTGGGCCCGGGTTGACCTTCCTGCCCCCTGAGTCCCGGCCGGGGCTACGCCCGGTGATCAGCTTCAGTGCGGCAGGCGCAGGGGCTTTGGCCATGGCATCCCCCTATCGACGAGATGAGCTCACGTCTTCCCGGCTGACCGGGGCGCTGTCCGTGATGTCCGTTTTGGTGATTTCGACTCCCCTCCCCCCGGAGGGCGGTTCAGTCGTCTGAGATGTCCGATTTCACCCCGCCCAGTCTCCTCCGGAACGTGTCCGGGGAGCTGTATCGACTGTCCGGACATGGCCTGTGCCCACTGGTCAAGTGGTGAGGTAGTGCTCGCGGGTGCGCCTGCGCCGGTCCTCTGCGCTCTTGATCTCGTGACAGTCCGCGCACAGGGTCTGGGCGTTGTCCGGGTCCCAGCGTGAGCCACCCTCTGACAGTGGGGTGATGTGGTCGACCTGAAGGTTCTTCGTCGTGCCGCATCGTCTGCACTCGGGCTCTTCGGTCAGTCTCTCGGCTCGCCACTGTCTGTGCTTGCGTGTGCTGCCTGATCCCCATGCGCGTGAGCGGTTGGCCCAGGCCTTGCGCTTGTGGGCATCGCATCGGCCCTCGGTGGTGAGCTCGTGGCACCCGCCCTCGCTGCACCGTGTGGGTGGGGAGGTAGGCATGGCCCCCCTCTCGGTCCCCCTGGGGGATGTCTATCCCCGGGGTAGCCCCCCGGGGGGTGTTCCCCCTGGGGGTTAGGTGCTGGCGGGGAGGGTGTAGGCGGTGAGCTTCAGCTCGGCATTGTCCACGTCGATCAGCAGCAAGGCGCCGAACAGGCGTACAGGGAAGGGTCCAATGCGCCTGGTGGAGCTGGTGGGGATGCTGTAGGTCTTGGCGGGGACGGTCTGGCCGTCGATGGTGTTGGCGTAGATCGCGGACATGGTGCGCGCGACGGTGGAGCCGCTGTTGCGGACCTCGATCCAGGTCTGTCCGTCGTTGACCAGGCTGTGGTTGTTGGTGGCGTCCCCGTTGACCTCGGTCGCGGGCGCGACACCGGTCCGGGTGATGCTGGTGACGGGCACATTGACTCGGGGCATCGGGACTCCTCAATCAGGTGGTCTGGTCGTCGATCAGGCCGAGCGTGTCGAGGGCGGCGAGCAGGCTGGCGAGAGCGGCGTTGCCTCCGCGCGAGCCGGTCACAGCCTGCTGGGTGACAGGGGTTTTGCCGTGGAACCCCAGGGTGTTGGCGGCCCCGTCGAGGACGTGCCGGGTAGCGCCGTACAAACCGTCGACGTATTCGACCTTGCCTGCCACCTGCACGTTCTGGGCGTCGGCGCTGAGCCGCAGATAGGAACGCTGGGTACCGGTGAAGTCCCCACCAGACCAGACCGACACCAGCAGGTCCGTGCCAGCCCCCTCGAAGTCGAGGGCCGCTCCTCCGCGCCTCATGCGGTACGCCTTGCCTGACCCGATCAATTGCAGGTCGCCGAACGCCGCGAAGTCCCCGTTGAATTGCCCGCCGGCGAGGGTGGTGTACCCGTTGACCGTGAGGCCCCCGGTGATGGTGCCACCAGCGAGAGGGAGGAGCGCCGCGAGTGCGGAGACCAGGCCCGTGACCTGCGCTTGGGTGAGCGTCACCGGGTCGTCGCCCGCCGCCGCGTGCGTCGAGGCGTGGGCGGTGGGCGTGCGCGCATTGGAGAGCCGCGCGTCGTCGCCTGCCGCGACGGTCCCCGCGCTGGTGCCGACGTTGAGAACGGCGGCCCCGCCGAGTCCCAAATTCGTTCTGGCCGTGTTGACGCTGCCCAGATCGCTGAGATTCGCCGCCTTGCCGAGCTTCCCGTCGGCGTAGGCCCGGTCGCCGTGCGGATCGCTCGCTGACGTGTGCGCGGCAACCTTCGCGGTGGCGCCGGCCTGCGTCTCCAGCACGGCGGTGTCCGCGATGCCGTGTACGGCCGTGGTGTCCGCCGCGTGGGCAGCGACCGCGGTATCGGTGTACGCCTCGGCTTCGGCCTCCGATCCGGGCTCGCCTTGTGGGCCTTGGGGTCCGGCCGGTCCCTGTGGGCCGGTGGGCCCAGCAGGCCCGGTGACGATGACGTACTCGCCTTCAGCGGGGGCAGTCGGGGCGATATCGGCGAGATCGACGGCAGGGGCAGCGGCTGGCAGGGAGATCGGGTACGAGCGGCCGGGTGCGTCGTAGGGGCGCTCGGTGAGCCGGTAGGTCCACCCAGTGGGTGTGCAGTCCTCGGCATCGCACGCCAGGACCGTCAGAGAGAGGGCGCCATTGATCCACTCGGCCGTGGCCTCGCCCATGACGATCAGCCCGTACTCGGCCGATGTCACTGCGGACACCTCGGGGGTGAGGGTGACACGTCCTCGCATGGGGCCGCCGTCAGGGTGGGCCCGGTTATCAGTAACGGTCACGGTCTGAAGGCCGGGCGGGAATGGCATCACGCACCCCCTTCAGCTCCGGGTCCAGCCGCGCACGTAGTCGATGTCCATCTGCGCCCACGAATTCGGTGCCGCCTGGTGCCCGTTCAGGGCTGCTTCGTTCTGGATGATCCAGCTCATCGGCCGGTCCGGGACCCCGCGGGTGGACTGACCAATCAGCCGGCCGTCGAGGTAGTAGCGGACTCGACCCGGCGACCAGTCGATCAGCGAGGTGTGCCAGGACGTCCACCGGGCGCCGGTGTCGAAGGTGTCCTGCCGGCCACTGCCCTTGGGGTGGGTGAACGCGTGGATGGTCGTGGTCCACTCCTGCTCGGGGAAGTCGATCTCGCAGCCGGGGCAGGCTGCGTCATCGACGGGCCAGAGGAGGTGTGCGCTCTTGTAGCCGACGGCGGCCCGACTGACTCGGAAGCGCTCCTCGTACCGCCCGTACCGCTGGTTCACCAGCGCCTTCGGCACAACCGCTGCACTGTGGACGCTCCCTGTGGGGCCGCGCCACATCCGGACATGCAGCTGACCACCAGACACCGACAGCGTCGACGCCGGATCGTAGTAGCCGCCGACCGGGTAGCCGCGCTGGGTCGCGGTGTCCGGCCAGCCGGCCGGGTACGCCCACCACTTCGCCCGCACCGACCTCGGCAGGCCGCCGCAATACGCCCGCGGCGTGTCGGCGTGATGGTCGCAGTCAGAGAAGGCACCGCGCGGCACAGCAGTGGTGAAGTGGTCCGAGAACCGCAACCGCCACTGCGGCGCCGGATCTGCAGGAGCGACGCTCATGCTCAGCAAGGCGGCCAGGAGCACGCCGGTCGTAGCGAGACGTCGCATGACACCTCGCAACCAAGAAGGGCCCGCCGCCCGACGGGGGTCCGGGAGAAGGGACGGCGGGAGTCGTGGAGTTCAGGCAGCACGGCGCGGCCTACCAGACTTGACCTGGGCGGCCTCGGCGATTGTGGGCAGGTGAAACAGCTCAGGGCCGTCGTCGCCGAGGGCCATCGGCTCGATCTTCCTGCGGGTCATCCATACGCGGATCGTGCCGGGCTTCACGCCGGCGACGCGGGCCGCCTGCCAGATGGTGCCGAGATGGTCGCGGCTGCGGACCTCGTGAGGCACCGGATTCGGGAAGGCGACCATTGCACCCCCGGGGTAAGCGAAGGCCCCCACCGGCGCGTCACCGTGGGGGCCTCAGATGTGCTTGGGATGGGTGTTCCACCATCACTTCTGGAGATTACAGATTCATTGAACCCTTGACAAGCATTGCCGCGGTATCTGCACGCATCGCGGCTGCCTAGAGGTTGTCCCGTATGGGGTGTGAGTTATCCGGTGAGGGCCAGGTTGTAGAGCCGGGCGATGCCGAGCATGGCGTGGTGAACGCCGTTGCGCTTGAGCCGGCAGTCCCGAAGGATTTTCCAGTTCTTCAACCGCGACAGGGCATGTTCTACCCGGGCTCGTGCCCGGCGGTGGAGGGCGTTCTCCGCTTCCTGGTGTGGGCTGAGGTACGTCTGACCTCGCCGTTTGCGATGCGGGATGAGCAGGCCGGTGCCTTGGTATCCGCCGTCGGCGATGGTCGGTGCGCCGCGGCAGGCCCGGTCGACGCCGGACTCCGTGAACGCCCGGCAGTCGTTGCGGCTGCCGGGCAGTGGCAGGCCGATCGCCACCACCAGGCGGCTGTTGGCATCGATCACGACCTGCAAGTTCGTCGAGTACCGGTAGTTCTTGCTGGAAGCGGCCACGCTGCGGTCACGGGTGGGCACGAGGGTGCCGTCGACGATGTAGACGGTGTCTTTGCGTGGCCGTCGTGCCGGAGAGATGGCCAGCAAGGGCGCCAGGTGATCGAGGATGCGGTCGGCCGCGGACTTCGAGACCCCGAACAACGGCGCCACCTGCCGCAACGTCAGGTTCGTCCGCCAGTACGTCGCCACCAGCAACACGCGGTTCTCCAGCGGCAGCCGCCAGGGACGGCCACGCTGAACGTCACCACCGCGACGCCGTACCAACGCGACCAGCCTGGTGAACTGCGACTCGGTCAGACCGGAGAACGGCTCGATCCACTTCGGATCATCCGCTGAGATCACCCCACCCATGCCAAGCCAACGCACCAACCACCCCACCAGTTACGGGACAACCTCTAGCCCCTGCGGGGCTTGTGCTTGGCGGCAGCACTCAGAATCGCCAAGGCAACCTGCTGGCTATCCATTCCGGCTTCCTCGGCCTGCTGGACGAGCTCGTCAGCGAACTTGCTGCTGCCGCGGCCAAGGATGCCGCCGCGCTGAAGCAGGCGACCGGCCTTCTCGATCTGCTCTGGGGTAGGTGTGGGCACAGGAGGTCCCTTTCCTTCTCGTGATTGGTTTGTGCCGGTTTGTGTTGGTGCTCGGCGGCTGCTCGCGGGTGCTCCGTCGCAGGTCAGGGGGTGCTCGAGGGGGTGCTCGCCGGGTGCTCGGAGCAGTCGTCGAGCACCCGGCGAGCAGGGGGGCGAGCACCTGCTGACCTGCAACGGAGCAGTGCCGAGCACCCCCCGAGCAGGGGACGATCAGGGCATATCGCCCCGCGCACGGAACAGAACGTCCCTCTTGAAACCCCGCGGATTCTTCTGCCCGTCGATCACTCCAAGCGGCACCGGACTGCCGGCACCAGCCTCACGGAACAGCGCCTTCAGAGCGTCCGGAGTCAGATCCGCGTAGGCCGCGTCGTAGTCGACGAGGGCATCCGTGAGCACCTCCGTGCGCATGCGGTCCACGCCCGCCTTGGTCATCAGGTCGACCGCATCAGCCAGCGCCGTGGCTGCCCGCCCGTCCGGCGCTGCGGCACCCGCCGGCGGCGTAGCCCCGCACAGCTTCAGCAGCTGTTCCCAGGTGAGGAGTTCCGGCAGTCCGTCGATGTCGGGCAGGTCGACGCCCGCCATCGCATCCAACGAGGTCTGATCTGGCTCGACGAGCCCTGCCGCCAGACGCTCGGAGGCAATCTTCTTCAGCGCCTCGGCCGGCATTTCGTGGATCTTGTACTCAATTGGTTCGTCCGCGCGACCTGGTACGCCCTGGATATAGATGTGACCGGCGTCCTTGGGGTCGGTGTCGGTGGCCGGGGACAAGCGGTGAGGCAGCCAGCCCTCGGCGACAGCACCGTCGCCGAACACGGCCCGGGTGTCGCCGACCTTGCAGGGGCCGACGACCTTCATGGCGATCATCTGGGCGATGTTCTCCCCCAGGTACAGCTTGGTACCGCCCTGTGAGGCGATCTGCAGGCTGACCGCTTCCTTGCGGCCCACGAGAAGCAGCTCGAAGGCCAGGCGTTTGGCCAGGTCAGAGGCCTTGGGGAACTCGTCGAAAATGGCCGTGAACGCGGGGTGTTCCGGGCTGATATCCCACTTCTTGCCCATGCCCAGCTTCTTCCGCAGCCGGGCCCTGGCCTTCGACAGCATCAGCAGGAACAGCAGCACGGCCTCGATCTGCTGATGCGTGCGGGCTGTGATCCGCACTGCGTCATGCAGGTCTTCCAGGCCGTCACCGTGCGGATCAAGGTCGATGGTGATGTTGTCATCGCAGGCCGTCGCCACCTCGCCGAGAGCCTGCAGCAAGCCGGTCTTGCCGCCTCCCGAGGCGGCAACGAACAGGCCCATCACACCTGCCAGGGCGATGTCGAGGGGCTCCCCGCCGATCGACGTCCCGACACGCGACTTGTCCTTGATAGAGATCGACTTCGGTGCCCGGTAGGGCAGCCCCGGAGCCGACGCAAACGGGTCACCTTCGACCAGCCGCAAGATCGCACACGCCCGCCGCTCGACCATCGGCTGGGGACGGACCCCGTTCATCGGCAGGTCGAAACGCGTCTCAAGGGCGCCAGCAACCTTGATGATGGCCTCCGGGGTTCCGCTACTGACCCGCACCACGCACTGCCACCCCCACGGATGCCGGACAACATCGGCAACCTCCACAACCGGCACCCCTTCGGCCAGCATCGCCCGCAGCACACACTCAGCCAGTTCCTCCGGCGTCTTCGCCACCGCGACAGGAAACGGCACCTTGCCCTCGACGAGCTGATCAACTGACATGACCGCATCCCGCATCGGCCCCGCAGCAGCCACGCTCGTCGCCACCCCGCCCCCGTCCAGGAGCGGCGCTTCGGTGACCGCCGACGCCGGCCGGCCATGGCGGGCGCCGACCGCCATGAAAGCGATAGCCATGAAGATCTGCACCCACAGCCCGCCGAAAACGGCACCGGTTCCAACGCCTCCGACAGCGGCCAGGGTCCAGCCGCCGCTCTTCGCCCAGTGGATCCGCTTGGCCCGCCGGTACTCTTCCCGCCGCTGCTCCAGCATTGCTTTGAGCTTCGTCTCCGCCGCCGGATCACCGGCCGCATCACGCAGCGCCTGCCGGATCGACCCGATCATCTGCGGGTAGTGGTCATGGTGCGCGTCCAACCACCGCCGGCCCAGCCGCCGGTAGCCGCGCACCGACCACCCCACGTAGTAGGGCGAATGGGCAACGTGATGCCCTGCCCAGTCGAGAGCGTTGTCCCGGGCATAGAGGGCATGCTGCCGAAGCGCCTCGGCGGACTGCGTCCACGCGGGCCGCGGCCGGGCCTCGACAACCCGCCCGCCGCCCTGGTGCTCGACGACAGTCCCCTCGACCATCGACGGCGACGGTTCCTTCACAAGACTCATCGGCGGGTGCTCGGCGGTCGTCACGGCGTCCTCCTCCTTCAACACGCTTCGGCGCTTACGGGGTTTCGTTCTTCACGGCGTCGCGCAGCCTTACGGCGTACTCCTGCGCGCCTCCGCCGATGGCTTCACGAACGTTGCGGGCGCTGAGCTTGTCGACGCTGCCGAGGATGTCCGCGAGCTTGCGGACCTTGTCGAGGTCCACCGGATCGAGCGGCTTCAGCGGGGTCTTGGGCGCGGTTCGGCCAGATGGCTGCTTCCCTTTACGCCCAAGGGGATTAGAGCCCTTCGGCTCCCCCGCGCCGGCCCGCTTAGCACCCCCACCGGGGCCCGCCTTCGGGCAGTCTCCAGGCGCCTCGCCGGTCGGCCCGCCGTCGTCCCCTTCCTCGCCGAACACGTCGGCGAGGAACAGGTCGACGGCCAGCCGCTCGGGCGTGCGGTCGGCGTCCTCCAGAACTTTCTCGATCCGCTGCTGCGCGGCGATTTCACCGGCCAGAGTCCCCCACGTGAGACCCATCGGCAGTTGCTCCGACCTCCGCCACGCCTCCCCCCACAGCGTCGCCCGATCGGCCCAGGCGCCCGGCCGGGCGGTCAGAAGCTTGACGTAGAGCTTCCATACCTCAGGGAAAAGGAACGACCGGGTCGCGTCCTCCCATGCCTGCTCCCGGGTGATCGCGTCGCGGGGCCACATGGCCAGGATGTGCTCGTACCGCTCCCACGTGTCCGGGAACAGACGCTTACGCTCCGTGTCCTGCTTGGCGTCACGGCCCTCCTGCTCGCGCCGCGCCGCAGCCCGCTTCCGGTTCTCGGCCCGGTCCCGGGCCCGCTCCTCAAAGCTCCGACCGTCCGCCGCGGTCTTCGATTCCAGGTACTGCTGGACCTCGGCCAGCAGCGGGCCCACCACCGAGGCGGCAGCCAGCACGTACCCGGCTACCGGCCCGAACTCGGCCGTGCCCTTCGTGGCGTTGATGAAGCCGGCGAATCCGGCCAGAGAGCCGGTGAGGATCCAGAACGGCCACCGCGCGAGACCTTTGCGGTGCGCCCACTTCGTACCCTCGACACCAGCCCAGGCAAGCAGTTCGCAGAAGAATGGGACGGGAAGCAGCAGCCAGCGCCCCAGCCCGAAGAAGTAGCTGATCTGCCCGGGCAGGGACGCCAGCATCCCCAGGACGATAATCGTGGTGACCAGGCGCTTGAACCGCGCACCACTGTCGACGCTTGCCTGCCGCCGGCCTTGCTTCCGTTCCCGGGCAACGTCCGCCGCATCGTCGTTGACGGCGTCGAGCTGCTTGCGCAACCGGGTCTGCCTCAGCTCCTCGGCAAGCTGATCAGTCGCGGCCTTCGCCTTGCTGATGGCGGCCTCGGCCTTAAGCTTCTCGGCCTTCGCTCGGATCAGCTGAGCGTCCGCTTGACGCTCGTCCCAGGTCCGGAATCCATGGGTCATTGGTCCACTCCTTTCTGGCTGTTCAGGCAGCGGGCTGGTAGTCGGTCGGTGGTGGCTGGGCATCGATCACGGCCTGGGCGGTGCTCCGGTCGCTGACGAACCCGTCGAAGATCACAGCAGCAATGACCAGCGCGCCGACCACACCCCGTACAGCGGGATGGGCGTCCAGACCGACGAACCAGGCAAGGCCGGCGACGAGGAGAGCAACTCGGGCCCTGGCCAGGCCAATAGCGAACGAAATACTCATGGCAACGTCCTCAAGTCGGAGGGTCAGGCGGCGGCCGCGGCGGCGTGCCAGCTGGAGGCGGCGGCGTGCAGACGGCGCAGGGCCGCGTCGCGGTCGAACGGCGCCGGCCACGCCTCCGGGTCCAGGGCCTGCTCGACGGCGTAGGCTTCGGCCTCCTCGATCGCAACGACCGCATCCATCGCGTGGCACCATGCGGACGGCATCTGGGTGATCTTCAGCTGGTGATCCAGAACAGTCTGCAGATCCCGGCGGCGACCGGGCCGGGCCATCTGGATCGCATGGACCATCTCGTGGACGAGCGTCGAGCGGACCTCCCCGGGCCCCCCGCGCTTGAGGGCACCTGCGTTCAGGGCGATCACAACGCGGTCCGACCGGGTCACGGAGGCACAGGCGAACACGCCGCGGGCCTCACGCCGGGCGTGCAGCCAGTACGCGGCCACAGCCCGGCGCCCACCACGCCGCCACCCGGCAGCCATCACCTGGGCCGTGGCCATACCCGACCGCCCGGCAACGACAACGGTCAGCGGCGGAACCCGCTCACCCATGCGCAGCTCGACCGCATCCACAACCTCCTGCGCCATGGCCGACACCTGCCGGACCACACGCAGCGACGCGAACCCTGAGGGCTGGAACTCAATGCTGGTCATGACGTCCCCTTCTCGAGTCTTCGAGCCGGTCCCGGCTCCGACCCGCCGCCCGACCAAAGCCGGGCAGCGAGGCGCAACCGACCCGCTCAGCGGGACGACGTGGCGAGCTTGCGCAACGCGTCCTTGATCTGCTTCGCCGTAAGCTCCGCGACCTGCTCCTGCGCCCCCGGCAGATCCCACGACCCGGAAGCCGTGTACTCCTCAACCGTCAGGTAGCCCGCCGGCCGATGCCTCAGCAGGTCATGGGCCAGCCACACAGCGTCCGCAGTGCGGTGACCGCACATCGGCATCCCCGTCCAGCGGTCCTTCTTCGTGAACCGGTGCTCATGGAGGAACTGCGCCTCCCCCCACGGCATCACGTGCGTCTCGACCGAGTACCAGGTGTCGCCCACCTGCACCTCGCGGGCAGCGAACCGGCGGGCCTCAGCCCGGTCCCGGGTGCCACCGATCGCACTGCCGATAGCATCAGTGATACGTCCCATGCTTCGTCTCCTCTACTGGCGTGCTCGGTCAGCGGCCTGCCGCAGCAGGTACAGCACCTCGGACTGCGTGCGGTCGGGGTGGTCTTGCCACTCGTGGTACGGCTGGTCCAAGCCCCGGGCGGCCAGGACGGCCTGCAACTGCCGGGCAGCCGCGCGGGCCGTGGACTCGTCGCCGTACCCGAGACGCAGCAGCACCGCCTGCGCACCCACCAGGCACCGGCCCCCGCGCCGGTCACGAAGCCGGCCCTGCACCCACCCGTGCCGCTCAATGACCAGGGCAGCCAGCTCCAGGTGCTCAACCACCCCAACCCGGCGCCCGGCCCCGTGCGCCGAACGCACGGCGGGCAGCGCCCAGTCCGGCAGGAACCGCAGAAACCCGCCCGGCACGGTCAGAGCCGGAGCCAAGACCGGCGTAGCCACCGACCCGAGGGCCTCGGCCACCAGCTCCGCAGTCGACTTGGACACCAGCGGATGCGCCGTCCGCCGCTGACCCGCCAGAAACGCCTCGATCTCCCGCACCAGCACCGGGCCGGCCTCGGCCAGGAACTCCTCCGCAGCCGTGTCGGCCACCAGAGTCGTGGGCATGATGCGAACACCTCCTGTCACTTCAAATGAGTGCGGGTGGGACGGGGCGCTCCCGGCAGCTGCCAGGCGGACAGGGAGCGCCCCGGATTACAGGGCCGGCGTCAGCGGGCGAGCTCAGCCCGCAGCGCCACCAGCCAGCGGTCGTACTCCTTCGGAAACCGCCTCCCGAGAGCGGCCCCCAGCAGGCGCACGAACTCATCGAGCTGCACCTGCACGGGCCGGCCGGTCTCGCGGAACGCGTAGATCAGAGTGGCCGACGCCCTCGGGTAATCACCCGCCGCGAGATGCTTGATGGCCTGCTGAGCGAGATCATCTTGAAAGCTCATTACGAACCCCTTCTCCAGCCGGCCTGTCCGGCTCCCCTCACTGCCCGACGCGGGTTCGGGCAGATCGGGCAGGCATCAGGCGTGATTCGGCCGCCAGGTTCCGTCTTTCGCCGCGTTCAACTCGTCGAGATGCTCGTCGACCGCCTCGCCCATGCGGGCTGCCGCCCCGTTCTGGTGAGCGGCCTTCAAGTCGCGCTGCGCTCCACGCGCGGCGGCAATGTCCGCCTTGATGTCAGCCTCCAGGTCATCCGCGGAGACACTGCCGCGCGGGAGGAAATGGCGAGCTCCAGACATGGTCAGATCCTCTCGGTTGTGGGCCGGACTGCCCGGCTCCCCTCACCGCCGGTACGAGACCGGCAGATCGGGCAACTGGCAGCAGCCTTCCCGAAGTTCGAAGACGAGGGCCGTCACCGCCGAATGACCGGCCGGTCGGCATCCCGGTGCACAAGATCAACGGCGAGCCCCCGGCGATGCAGGCGCCGAGCAAGGAAATGAGCAACCGTGGCACTGCGATGGCGGCCCCCGACACACCCCACAGCGACCGTCACCACCTCACCGGAGGGACCATCCCGAAACGCCAACACCTGCGCGGTGGTCGCCTGCAGCAGCGGCCGGATACCCGGCGTGCGGAGCACAGCCCGACGCACCGCCCGGTCCGCCACCGTCAACTCCCGAAGAACAGGATCCACATGCGGATCACGAAAATGCAGCCGCAGATCAAGAACCACCTGCGCATCCGGCGGCGCCCCATGCCCGAACCCGAAGGACGTAACCACCACATCCGCCACCCCGGTCTTCCGTCCACCCAGTCCCACGACACAACCCCCTCCGTCTTGAAGCCGGCCTGTCCGGCCACCGCACCCCACACCCATCACGGCATGCAGAGCACAGTGACCAGACAGATCAGCCATGAACCCGAGCCAGCGCCGCACCCTCGACCATCAGCGCACGCACCTCCGGAAACGAACGCCCCAGAACGTCATTCCACGACTCCACAAACGCATTCCCCCCACCCGAACGCGACGCCAGAACCATCTGCAGACACTTCGTGGCCGCACCAAACGACCGGCAATCGCCGTACCCGCGCCACCTCGCAACCAGCCCAGACCCCATAGACGCAATCAGGGCACCAGCAATACAGCGCCGACCCTGGCCATCGCCCACCTGCCCCTGCACCCAGCCACCCGACTCCAGCAACCGCAGAGCCGCCTCAATATGCCGAGCAACGGCCTCACCGGAAACCCGCCGGCCGTCATAACCCACCCAACCCAGCGGCGGCGGAACCGGAACAGCAACAGACGGGCGAACAAACACCGGTGGCGGCGGCGCCTGCTCCTCCAGGAACTCGGCGACCTCCTCGAACAACAGCTCCGCGTCAATCTCGAACATGACGAACCCTCCTCTTCGATGAATGAGCTACTTGGCAGACAGCCCGGGCGCAGCAGCGGATACAGCCCGCAGATGCCGGACGGCCCGCGGACGCCCCACCCGGCTCTCATCCGCCAGCCCCCGCAACCACAACCGCAGCCCCGCCTCCAGCTGCCGAGCCGTATCCGAAGACATAGGCGGCAAAGACCGGACACCCGACGGAAGAGTCACCCCCAGCTCGACCCTGTCCGCCCGCACATCCCTCGACCCCTCCAACGCCACGATCAGCTGCGACAGAGTGACCACCAGATGCGCCGAAGCAGCCTCAGCCGCGCCCGACAAGTCGATCCAGGACCCTTCCATCACACAGCCCGCCCAGCACCGGCACGAACCGCGTTGATCGCCGCACGCGCACCAGCCCCCGGGTGCTCCAGGTCATAAGCAATGGCGCCAGCGAACGCAGCATTCGCCGCCCACTCATCACCACGAGACACAGCATTCGCGAACTCCGCCACCAGCTGCACACGCCGCCTCGAACTGGCGACATCCAGCGGCGTCGGAACCTTACGAGCGGATTCAGGCATGACGGTGTCCTTCCAGAAAGTCGTACCGGAATGGAACAGAGACGCCGGCGCAAACAGCGCGGGCAAGGAATGCAGCTACAGAGAGCCGCCGGGAACACGCTGCGGCAGCGGCTCCAACACATCAGAACGGGACTCAGCGCGGCCGTGCTCAGGCTCAGGCTCCGCAGTCACCACAACCGCCACCACCATTCACCGAAGCGTTGTTGGCAGCCTGGACCGCGTCATCGAGAGCGAATATTTGGCCCAGACGCTCAACCTGGTGGGCGTGCAGCTTCACGAACAACGCCGCACCCGACTCCGTCACGATCTCCAGACGAGCCACCACCGCAGAACCCGGCACCGACGTCGTCCTCGACCAGCCCTCCACCACCGCCAGTAGGCGATCCGACGGAGCCATCACGCCCACCCCCGCCCGACCATCACCCGGCGGACACGGGCAGCCAGCTCAGCACAGGTGATCTCCCAGCCCGGCCAACCCAGCAGCTCGAACACCTGCACCACATCCGACCGAGACGACCACACCGCCTCAGACGACCCCGCCTCATACGCCACCAGATCCCCAGCCCGGCCGGCCGCCCTCGCGTCCCCGGCTGCCTCCTGCCACTCCAGAACCCGCTGGCCGGAGACCGCAGCCCGAACCAGCACGACCAGATCCCGCTCCGACAGGGACTCCCCCGGGCGAGCCTCCAAAGCGACCAGCAGCTCCGACAGCACACCCGCCACCGGAGGAACAGCAACCACGGGATTCATCGCGACCACCCCCGCACCGGAGGCTGAACCGCATGCCGGGCAGCCGACTCAAACGCCAACCGAGCAGCCTCCCGATACAGCGGCAAACTCTCGTGCGACGGATGACGCGCATCGGAAGCGATCTCCGCAATCCGGGCGACCAGACCATCCGCACGCACCTGCTCCGCATACGCCAAAGACGGCGCAGGAACCAAAGACACCGTCACCACCCCCGCGACACGATCACCCGGCGGCGAGCAGCCGGATCCGCAGGAAGCGGCGGGAGACGGAGCGCTGGGACCGTGATCGCGCGGCGGAGAGCGTCATCGGAGCGCAAGGCCGAAACGACGGGCTTCGGAGCGACCATCACGCGGCCACCTTGTCGCCCGGAGGGGAGATGAGGGAGTCGCTGAGGAATGCCTCGACAGCAGCCTCAGCAATGCGAACACCGCGGGGACGGATCTCGCCGCCTCCGTTGCGATGAGCAGCAAGCCGACCGGAGGCGATGAGGTTGTAGACGGTGGAGCGGGAGACGCGGAGGCGTTCGGCAACTTCGATCGCGTTCAGGAACTTCGGGACGTCGGCCACGTTGACCGCGGCCGGGAATTGGTGGCTCAAGGCTGCTCCCAGGTCGTTGGGCGTGTGTCGATAGCCGCTTCCCACTTCCACGTGGAAGTTGTCCGCGTGCTCCAAGAGTGCGCCTACTTCCACGTGGAAGTCAACGCCTGGCGCGCCCTCAAGACGCAAAAAAGCCCCCGCCGGGAGAGCGGGGGCGCAGGAGGTGCAGGTCAGGAGGGGATGACGTACTCCAGGACGTAGCTGGAGGAGTCCAGAATCATCTCATTGACCTCGACGATGCGGCCCGACTCCTCGGCCGCGTAGCGGATGATCTCGATGACCGGAGTGCCGCGCTTGATGTCCAGCCAATCCTTCTCAGCCTTCGTAGGCATGCGCGACCTGACCTCCTCACGAAAGAGCGTGGGGGCGTGGCCGATGTCCTTGAGCCGGCCATAGATGCCGCCATCCCCTGTGTCGACTTCGGCGATAGGGGTTCCGTCAGCAAGGTCGGCGGGGATGTGAGAGACGGCACGCATCACCGGCTTGGCGCCTATGGCGTAACGCCGGCTGCGACGGACGGCTGGCAGCCCCGCCTCCATGCCCAGCATGCGAGCGATCCGAGCATCGAGTTCGACGCGCTGCACCTCGACATCCAGTGGGGTCGGCCGCTTGTCGACGATGTCGACTGACCACATGGACTTGCCGTCGCCCCAGACTTCGCGCGACAGGCGCTTGTTAGCTGGACGAACGATGCGCTCAAACTTCCGAACGCGAGTCGGGGCGCCCTGCCTAGTCTCCGTAAGCCCTTGATCCCGGAGGACCTGGAGAGCCTTCCATGCCGTGTCACGGCCGACCTCGAAGGTGGTCATGATCTCGTTCTCGCCAGGAACTCTGTCGCCTGGCGCGTACTGGCCACTATCGATCCGTGCCCGCAACTCGTCGGCGATCTCTTCGTACCTTGCGCCGTCGTCGCGCTTCTTGCCTGTCAAGGACACCTCCCAGACGAGCTTGTGCGCATTCAGCGATGCCGGACGTGACGACCCACTTGACTTCCACGTGGAAGTCCGCGACCGTCTATTCCAGTAGTTCCACGTGCACGCACAGCCACTGACATCATTCGTGCAGGTCAGGAGGCAGACCTGTCCTGCTCGTTGCACCACTGTACGCGCAACCTCCACGTGGAACGCCAGCAGAAGGCATCGCGAAGGGGGACCATGCCCGATTCGCCCGAGCGCACCGCGCTCTACCGTCTCTACGACGCCGACGAGCGCCTGCTCTACGTTGGCATCACAAGCAATCCGAAGGCCCGCATGGCCCACCACGCCACCAGCAAGCCGTGGTGGTCAACGGTGATCACCCGGGAAACAGAGTGGTTCGACACCCGGGAGGCGGCCACCGCCGCCGAGGTCAGCGCCATCCTCGCTGAGAAGCCAGTGCACAACCGCACCCACAACCCCGTTCCGTCGCCACTTCTCGCGCTGCTGCCGGTTGTCGAGCACGAACCGCTGCGCCCACGGCTTCAGCAGGTTGAGCGGGATGAGCGCTCGGCAGCTCAGCGTGTGGCGGCAGATCTGCGAGCGTTGATCATGTCCGGCGAGATTCCTCTCGGAAGCAAGCTGCCGACGACAGCTGAGTTCATTGAGCAGTATCGGATCTCCAACGTCACTGTGCAGCGTGCGCTGGTCATCCTCAAGGCCGAGGGTCTCGCGATCGGGAAGTCGGGAGCGGGCGTGTTTGTCACCTCGCCGACCCCCGACAACTTCAACGATCCGCAGCACCACGTTGTGACTGTGGTTGGCGCGGGCGACACCACGCCTCCGCAGCAAGTCGCGGAAGTCCTCGGGGTCGCCTCCTCGGACCGCGTCTGGCGCGAGGTGCAGATCACGAGCGTGGACGCCTGGCCGATCCGTATGACCACTGCTTATCGGTGCAGCAACGCCGCAGTTGTTGGGGTCGAAGGCACGGACCAGCTGACAGTCCGCGTGCCGACCACCGCTGAACTGATCACTCTCAACCTGCCTGACGAAGTGCCGGTGATGCGCACGTTCCGGATTGTGCGCGGGGAGAACGGCAAACCGGTGGAGGTGCAGATCGTCATCGAGCCGGGCCACCTCTGCCAGCAGCGTTACGGCGCACTCGACAGGGGACGACTTTAAGTCAAGCCTGGAACGCGCAAAACGGGCACCGCAAGATACCTGCAAGACAAGAGTTAAGCAACGCTCCGAGTAGTTCGGCGAGGTTGGAGGGGGTGAGATGACTCTTAGAACTTGCTTGACCTGCGGGATCTATCAACTCTTATGTGTCAAAGCGCAGTTCGATGACCATCCAGATCTCAACCTCGCCGATCCGCAGGTCAGGTGTCCTGAACTAGCGTGTGAGCGTCTGCTCGAACTGAGCAAATAGCACAGCGGCCGGGCGGTCATCACCCGCCCGGCCGCCAGAAACCAGCGGTCATCACCCGCTGATCAAGAAATCCCCATCGGTCAAGAAGGGTTTTCCATGTCCAATGTACTGCCCTCTCGTGTTCTGCCGCTGCCTGCTGTGGCCGATGCCACGGTTCCGGTCCAGCCTTCCGCTACTCCCCCGCCGCCCTCCGCCGCGGCTGTGCCGTCGTTGCCGCATCCGTCGGTGTGTCCGTCGTGGTGTAAGGATCGTCGCGATCGGGCGGCTCATACGTTCGGGCCGACGTCGACGTCGCACTGGGGTTCGCAGTATCGGTTGGCGAATCCGTTTCCGGGGGCGGCGCCGGATGAGTGGTTGGTGTCGGCGGAGCTGTACCGGGAGGACACGAACACGGATACGGGCTACACGACTTTGTACGTCCAGGGTGTTTCGGATGCGGAGTTGGAGGCCCCGGAGGTGGATGCGCTGATCGCCCAGGCGGAGGCGTTCGTGGCGACGCTGCGGGTGCTGCGCCGGCAGATGGGCTGACGGGGGTGTCCGTGTCGCGCTGGTTCGAGAATCCCGACGTTGATGTGGCTAATGCGGAGTGGGCGCCATGGGTGCGCTACACCCGTGTGCCGCCGCCGGAGGAGTGGCGGGACACGGGGAGCGTGGCGGCGTACACGCCGGAGGAGCGGGTGCTGAGTTCTGCTGTGCACGAGGCCGGCCACGCTGTGCTGTACATGGCCGCTGGCTATCAGGTCAACAGCATCACCCTTGATCCGGCTGGCGATCTCCGGCGCTATGCCCGGGCGGTGGTCGACTATGTTCCGGCCGAGGGCCCGTGGCTGGGCTTTGTGCTGAAGGATGCGGCCGGGGAGCGGGCCGAGGTCCGATGGCTGCGTGAGACGGGGCTCTGGACACCGGGGCGCGCTTGGGCGGCGGAGCGTCACGCTTGGCACGACCGCAGGCACGTCGACGAGATCATGCGGAGCTGCCATGGCCGTGAGCTCACGTTTCACGGCGATCACGGCGACTGGGGCGACTACGCGTGGGTCATGGACCGCACGGATGAGGCTCTTGGCCGGGTGTGGGGGCAGGTGATGGCCTTGGCTCACTTCGTTGCGGCGCGTCGGCAGGTCACGGGCGAGGAAGCTGCTCGCTTGACGGGTTTGTAGGTTTCCTGGCTCGTCGGGGGCTGGGGTGGGTTCGATCTTGTGGGGAGGGGGTGAGCAGCGTGGCTGAGTGTGATCACGAGTGGGTGACGTGGAGTGGTGCGAATCGTTGCCGGAAGTGTGGGGCGACGCAGGAGCCGGGGTAGGTTGCCGTCGGGTCTGGCGGGGGTCGCGGTCGCGGCCCCCGTTCTGTGTGTTCTGGGGAGGGTGCTGTGGCGGATGTGCGGGTGAACTGGGGGGAGTTGCCGGCGGGCGTGCGGGGGGCAGTGGAGGCGCGGACGGGGCCGGTGGACGCTGTGGTGGGGGTGCCGTTCGGGATCACGTGCCGTTTCGCGGCGGTGTTGTCGACGGCCGGGGGGCAGGTGTTCGTGAAGGGGGTCCCTGCTGGCTATGAGCGCGGGCGCTCGGCTCAGTCGTGGGAGGTAGCCCTGAACCCGGCCGTCGTCGGCGTGTCGCCGCGGTTGCTGTGGCGGGTAGAGGCGGCCGGCTGGGACCTGCTCGGGTTCGAGTTCGTGCCGGGGGCCCACGCGGATCTGTCCCCGGGGTCGCCCGACCTGCCTGCCGTCGCGGACGTCCTGACGGCTGCTGGGGGCCGGCGTGCTCCTGCGGGGGTTCCGCCGTTGACGGACCGGTGGTCAGATCTGGACGAGGAGGACCTGGTGCTGCTGGCCGGGGACACGCTCCTCCACACGGACACGAACCCGCACAACCTCCTCGTCGGCGCGGGGCGGGGGTGGCTGGTGGACTGGGCGTTGCCCGCGGCCGGCCCGGCGTGGGTGGATGTGGCGTTCACGGCGTTGCGGTTGATGGAGTGCGGTGAGCACAGCCCGGAGAGCGCCCTGGACTGGGCGCATCAGTTCGACTGTTGGGCGGGGGTGGATCCGCGGGCGCTGGCCGCGCTGGAGGGGGCGACGCGCCGGCACCGGGTGGCAGCGGTGGGTGAGCGCGGGGCCCGGTGGGCGAATGGGGTGTTCGCATCGTTGCTGGAGGCGCACGTGCACGCGGCGGCCCGCTGACCGGCGCGCAGGGTGGTGGTGTGCGCGGGGATCGGCGCGACTGTCTACCGTATAGACGAATCCGCGGCTAGAAAATAGACGCCCCTCATGGGACCATGACCACATGACCGACTGGGAGAAGCAGCTACGCCGACGAACCAAGACCATCGAGCGGGAGGAGCAGGCGCGCCGCCAGGACATTGCCGCCGCGCGCCTGGACGGACACTCCTTCCGCGAGCTCGGCACGTGGGCCGGCATCAACCACGAACGCGCCCGACAGATGTGCATCGACATCAATGGCGACTCCCGCACCCGAGCCGAGCGCCAGGCGACCGGAGAAGCGGTAGCCCAGGGCGGAGCCTCATGAGCGCCAATGAAGGCAAGGGCGATCGATACGACCAGCGCATCCATGAGGGAGAGCCGTCCATGACTCAAGGTGACCTGCCGCGCGAAATCGGCAAGGTCCTCAAGGCCGCCGCCGAGTTCGAGGTGCCGAGGTGGAAGGTGGAGCCGCGCCAGACTCTCGCGTTCGTGTACGAACATGACGGCGAGGAGATCGAGTTGACCCGATTCTCGGGGGACCTCCCGGTGCCAGCGGTGGGGCAAACCGTGACCCTCCACAACACCAAGGACCCGCTGATCGTGGACCGGGTCTGTACGGACTACGGAATCGCAGGTGACCAACAGCACGCGAGCGTGTCCGTGTACGTGCGGCTGCCGGAGTGACCGTGGACCTGGTGACGTTCCTCCACGCCCGCCTCGACGAGGACGAGCAGGTAGCGCGAGCAGCACAGCCTGCTCCGTGGGTCCGCCGCGACCACGTGGCCGGCGTGCATGCCGACAACGCGACCGAGGCGCGGCCATACGGATCGGCGGTGGCCGACTGCCGCCGGGTACCGGACGGGTACGGGGTCCCGAACGCCCTGCACATCGTCCGCCATGCCCCAGCTCGCGTCCTCGCCGAGGTCGATGCCAAGCGGGCCATCGTGGAGGAGATCGAGGACGCCGAGGTCCGGTGGTACGGCGACAAGCTGATCCCCGTACTCAAGCGCCTTGCCCTGCCGTATGCCGATCACCCGGACTACCGCGAGGAGTGGCGGCCGTAAGGGTGGCGTCCAAGTCCTGGCGCTGACACCTCCGGACAGCGAACGAGTCCCCCGCTTAAAGGCGGGGGACTCGTCGAGCCTGGGTTCAGCCCAGGTAGTCGATCTGGTAGATGTGCAGCGTCTTCGTCTGGTGGCCCAGGTAGATGACCAGCAGCAGGTCGCCGGTGACGAGGGTCCGCATGATCCCGTCATCTTCCCCGTAGGGCTCGGTCGCACCAAGGGGGTCGGTGCAGGCTGCGGCGAGGGCGAGGGTCAGACGTTCGCTGACCGACTGGGGCAGGGAGTCCCAGACTGCCTGATTCGTTGCGTCGCATTTGAGGACGTACACCGGGCCAGCCTGTCAGGTCAGGCGGCGCCGCGTGACCGGATTCGGGCAGCGTCTTGGAGGACCCTGTCGGTGACGTCGGTCCACTCGCCGGGGATGTCGCCGCCGGCTTCCTGGATGGCCGCTGCTTCGCGGCCGCGCTGGACTGCGGCGAGCGTGCGCTCGGCGATGCCCTGCCATTTCGCGAAGACGCTGAGCATCTCGTGGGCGGGGGCCTTGTTGATCTCGCTGAGGAAGCGCTGGGCGAGGGTGGGGTTGCCGAGCGCATCGGAAATACGTTCGATGGTCCACGGGCTGTCGCTCATCCTGGCCTCCACTCGGGCTGTGACGCCTCCACCGTAGCGAACCATGGACCCCGGGGACTCCGGAGCACCCCGGAAAGTCCGGGGGTGCTCGGGCGAGCACCCCCAAACGTTAGGGAGTGGGGGTGGCGCGCCTTCCGCGATGCGCCGGGTTGCGTGCGCCCCGGTCGACCCGGCGGAGGCCGTATCTGCGAGCTGCTGGCCGCGTTGATCGGGGCATGGATGGGGTGGATGATCGTACTGACGAGACCGGTCCGGTTACCTTGGGGGATCCGCGTGAGGTTTGGGTGGAGATCAGGGGCCCGGTAGAGGGTGTGGCTCGCATCCGGGCGTGGATCACGGCCCGGTCGGGGAGCCTGACCGGTGACGGCCAGATCGTCGCCGACACCGCGGACGACCCGGAGATGCCGGGCTGGTCGTGGTGCCGGATGACGGTCCTGCCAGCCGAGGAGTAGCCAGCGGCACGTCACAGGGTGTGTTCAATGGCCCGGCAGTCGAGGGCGTCGGCTTCCATCTCGAGGATGTGGGCGACGATGTCGATCTCGCCGTCTTCGTTGCGATGGCCGCGGATGACCTCGGCCATGGCCCGGAAAAGGGTGCTGACGGCGTCGGCGGCGAGGTAGGGCTGGCCGTCGTCGCCCATGGCCAGGGGCAGGCGGGTGCAGACGGGCTGAATCCCGCTGTCGTCGTTCATGCTGCGTGCCGTTCTGCGATGGGCAGGTCGCGCAGGTCTTGCCAGCTGTATTGCTGGCCGCATCGGGTGCATTGGCGGCCGGGGGTGGCGAGGGTGATCGACAGGGTGGCGCCGCACGGGCAGGCGAGGCGGACGTGGCGTTCAGGGGTCTCGCCGGTGATCAGGTATCGGGCCTGGGCGGCCACGTTCCTGATCTCGTCGGCGAATTCGCGGACGGCGGGGTGGATGTCGCAGAACCACAGCAGCTGGTCCTGCAGGAAGGCGGCGGCGCCGCCGACCTGCTGCTCGACGGCGCCGCGGCATGGGACGCCGGGAAGGCCCAGCAGGTCCCGGGCGTCCTGCTCCCAGCTGGTCAGCACGCCTTCGATGCCGCCGCGGGCCCGCAAGTCGAGGGCGGACAAGTTGACCGGCAGGGGCGCGGTACGGGATCCGGTGCGGCCGTCGCCCCCCGCCCGGCCGGGCACCAGGACCTCCTCCAGCCGCCGGTACAGCACCGGCAGTTCGTCCAGGTTCGTGGCGACCCGGACGCGGCAGTCGTCGTGAACACGGGTACGGGCCGGCCGGTCGCACAGAACGCACGGCCAGGAGGCGGGGGCAACGGTGTCGTGCATGGCGGGGCTCCTTGCGGTCGTGCGGGCAGGTCAGGGGACGGGGATCTCACGGTCAGGCGCCACCGCGACCTGGTGGCAGTCGCAAACACACGCGGCGCGGCAGAATTTGCAGGACGCCGGCATCTTCGTCCCGTTGCTGCCGGTGTTGGACTGGCGGTAGTCGTGCTGACCGTGCAGGCAGCCGGTCGACAGGTAGACGTGGGTGCTGCCCATACCCTCGGGGCGGTTTCCTTCTGGGTGGGTGCGGTTTGCGGCCGTGACGGTTGCGCAGGCGTTGCGGATGGTGCCGCCGATGAGCCGTGCCCGCTGGCCAGGGTTGTCGGGGAGGTGGTCGGCGAGGTGCTCGGCGGCGGTCTGGTCGTTGTCGGGGACGCGGTGGCCCCCGCGGGCCTGGATGCTGCCGGTGGCGAGGAGGTCGGCGGCGTACATCGCGGCGTGATGGAAGCCGGCGGTGAATCCGTCGTGGACGAGGGCGCCCTCGGGGGTGTGTGAGGCGGCCGCGGCGCGTGCGTGGTGGGCGCCGTCGGTGACGCAGCGGATCAGCAAGGCGCGGAGCTGATCGGCGGCCAGGCTGGTGTCGGTCATCGATCTCCTTCGGGGTGGGCCCGGCCGCAGGCGCGGCCGGGCATGGGGGTGGTCAGGCTGCCTGGCTGCCGGTGCCGCGGGCCCACTGCGCGGGCGTGACGGCGGCGACCGACTCGGGTGCGGGGTTCTGCCACATTTCGCCCCAGGGCTTGGCGGTGGCTACAAGGCCAGTGGTGGCTGGGTCGACGCATCGGCGATCTTTGCCGTAGCGGCCGGTGCGGTGCTTGTCCGCCGCCGAGTCGCAGCTGAATGTCCGGCAGCATGCGGGGCAGTGGGCGCGGCCGAGCCCGGTCCACCACCGCCCGCACTTCGGGTGCTTGATCGCATTGAGGGGTGGCGCGCCGGTGACGGCTGATGGGCCGGTGTGCGGTTCGGTGTGGGTCATTGATACCTCAAATCGCTTGTCGAGTTTTCGATAGACAGCCGAACGGGTGCCGGGCAGGCTCCGGGAGCCTGGCGACTACTTGGCGGCTCCTGTGAGCGGTTGGGGGATGAGGCCGTGCCGCCGGGCAACCCGAACAGCAGCGGCACGGCGTTGATCGCGTGATGTCCACGCCACGTCCAGAGCCCGGTACGCCTCCGACAGCCGGGAAGCGACCTGGGTGCGGGGCATCCCGAGCCGGAGGGCCACGGCAGACAGCGGGACACCGTCAGCGGCGGCGGCCAGCACCTCGGCCTGGCGGGGCGACAGGTGCGGGGCCTTCACAGCACACCGCCCACGACGACCACGGCCTCGACGCCCCGCCCCTGCGGCTCCGGCTCCTCCAGCCACCAGCCTTCCGGCGGCGGCTCGTCGTCCCACAGGCACGGCTCCGACCACCGCATGGCGGTCATCAGGCGGCGCTCCTTCGGGCCGGGGAGTTGGGTACGGGGCGGAGGTGGCGGCGGGGCCGGCCGTGTTGCCAGCCGTTGAGGGCGGCCTCGAGCTCGGCGCGGTGCTCTGCGGCTCGCGGGTCGGGGCCGGTTGGTCGCTGAGAGTCCCGTGAGGGGCCCTGGGTGGGCGGCCGTGAGGCGCCGAACGTACCCGTCGGCAACTCCTCGGCCAGGAGCCGCTCCAGGGGGCTCACAGGGTCATCCTCCGGGCTTCGTCGTCACGCTGGGGGTGGACCTGCCCGTCGTGGAGGGGCCAGCCGTCGAGGTGGCACTCGACGCCGGGCTCGACCTGGCAGGCCGGGCAGCACGCGGTGGTGCGGGCCCAGGCAGAGATCCGCTGCGGATGCGGCTCGGACATGCGGCGGCGCCCTGACGGGGTGGTGCACGGCTGGTGCTCGTGGGCACGGCAGTGCGGGCAGGCGACGGAGCGGGCGGGGTGGTGCTTGGCGCGCAAGAAGTGCCGGAGATCATCTGGCATCGGGGCGCTGTACCGGTTCACGGGGTCTCCTCGGCGGTGTCGTCTCGGGCCATTCGGCGGCGGATGGTGGCGCGGTAGTCGTCGACGGCTTGCTGCCACTCGGCCGGTGTGCCGGTGGTGGGCGCTGGACCGGGCGGCCTGGTGCCCGGCGGCCACGCCCCGGGCCGGCGGCCGGTGGGGCGGGGCGGTGTCAGGGCGGGCGCCTGGGTGCGGCGGGCCTTGCCGGCGGCGATCTGATCGCGGAGGAAGGCCCGGAGGTCGCCCTGGCGGCGCATGGCTGCGACATCGTCGGTGTCGAAGTCGCCGCTCACGGGGCACCGCCTTCGAAGTCGATGACGCCGTCGCCGAGGAGCCGGCCTTCGGCCTGCTGGCGGGCGAGGAAACGGGCGGAAGCTGCCCGGCGGCGCTCGGCCTCGGCCTTCTCGGCGTCGGCATCCTTGCGGCCGACACGGGCCGCATGGGGGGCCCGCTCGCTGCCGCCCGGCGTCCGGCACGGACGGCCTATCGCCGCGCCGCAGTTCGGGCAGTCGATGCCGAGCGGGCCCGGCCGCTTCACCTCAGTGATCTCCGGCGGTACCTCGCGGCCGACACCGGCGATGAGCGTCGCCACCTTCCGCGGCTTCAGCTCGAATCCGTCCGCTGCGCGTGTCCGCTGGGCTCGCAGGGCGGCGAGGTACGCCGGCACGTCGTCGGGGTCGGCATCCGGGATCTCGGCGGGGAGTCCGGGGCCCTGAAAGCTGTCGGCGCGGGCGTCTCGCTGCTTACGGATCTCGTCGATGATCTCGGCGGGGCTCACGAACGGCTGACGGCCTGCGACTGCGGCTGCTGCAGCCCGGGCGGCAGCGAGCGGGTAGCCGCCGAGGACGTCGTGCCAGGCGTCGGGGGTGTACTCGTCGAACTTCTGTTGCGGGCACAGTGCTCGCACGTAGCGGGCAAGCACCACGGTTTCGTCGGGTGTCACGGGTTCTCCTCGGTCATGCGGGCCCGGGCGCGGCTCATGGCGCGGCTGGCCCAGTCGTCAACTTCCTGCTGTTGGCGGTTCACGGCGGTCGGCAGTCCGACGGCGGCGGGCAGGTAGGACACGCCGATCTGGGGCTCGGGTGTTGGTTCGAGGGAGCGCCAGCCTTGGACCCAGGCGGAGGCTCCTGCGGGCAGGCCTTTGAGGCGGGCTGAGTTGACGGCGAAGGCGACCATGGCGGGTACGCCGACGCGGTCGATGGCTTGGCGGGTGTACTCCCAGGCGGATTCGCGGAGGTCCCAGGAGACTCCGGAGAGGCCGGCGGCGCCGATGGCGCGCTTGAGGCCGGCGAGTTGATCGGGCAGGCCGCTGCTGCCGGCCGGCTCGCCTGCAGCAGCAGTACTTCCGGAGGAAGTACTGGGTACTGGCATGGCAGCGGCATGGGCAAGCGCAGCACCGTCAGCGGGCGTGCGGTGTGACAGACCCTCTTGACCTGCGGTGGAACCCTGAAAGTAGGGTTCATTTCGCGCGCGATTTGGTTTCATTTGAAAAGAAGTTGCATACTGAATGTTGTTCGATTCGCGCTCAGAATCAGCACGCTTCTTGCTCTCGCGGCTCTTCGCAGCCCGCTCGGCGGCCCCCTTCCTGTTGGCTTCGTGCTGGGTCTTGGTGACGTTCCGGCCGCCCTCGAAGAAGTCGTGGATCATGTAGCCGTCGGCGGGCTGGGGGCACCGGTCGCAGTCATGGCCGGCTTCGTGCCAGAGCCCGGCCTCCAGGAGCTTGCGCACCTGTGCGGGGGTCCCGCCGAACGGCTTGATGACGGACTTGGGGATGAAGCCCTCGAGGAGGTGCTGGGCGGAGTAGGAGCCGCACCGCAGCCACAGACCGAGGGCCGCATTCCCGGCCCGAATGAACTTCGGGTGGGAGTGCGCCGAGTCATCGATCTTGAACCAGGGCATCGGTTCCTCTTCCGGCCGAGAACGGGTTGTTCGGTGGTGCGGGTGCCTGTCAGGCGCAGGCGGTCACGCAGCGGCTTCCAGATCAGGCGTGTCGTGGCGACTGAGCTCGTCGCCGGTGATCGCTTCGACGAGGGCGCAGAGGATGACCTCGGCCGCATTCGGGGTGACGGCGTTGCCGTACTGGCGGACGCGTTCGCGCTTGGAGCCGAGGACGACGTAGGTATCGGCGAAGCTCATCGCGCGGCCGATCTCGTGCGGCTCGAGCATGCGGAACAGCACGTCTTCGACGTCGATGCTGCCCTTGACGAGCGCGTACCGGTCCCGGGTGGACAGGGCTCCCACTGGTTCGGCCACGGTGCGTGCGGTACCGGTCCCGTAGTAGGGGACGAGGAGGTGCTCCCAGGTAACGAGCGACTGATGGCCGGCCGTGGTCAGGGTCCTCAACGGGTCGGTGGCGCTGGTGCAGTGCTCGCCGCCGTCGCCCTTCGACCCGTTGTTCCGCATGACCATCGCCGGGATGTCCGGAGTCACCAGGCCGTGGTGATTGCCGGAGGCGGTGACCGTGGCCAGGGCCTCGGCGGCGGATCGGGCGATGCTGCCGCCTCCCCTCAGTTCGGCAATGAACGGCAGCCACGCCAGGCCGGTTTCGTTGCGGGCGGTCTGGGTGCGCAGCGGCTGGTGAGCCGAGGCGGGTTCCTTGCCGTCGCGGCCTTCGACGGGAATAAGGAGGGGCGGGATGGCGAGGCCGTCGTTCTCCCGTGTGGTGCGGGTCGGCATGGGCTGGTCGAGGGAGGTGCCGGTGTCGCGCCAGGTGCCGCCAGCGGGAACGACCATGGGCTTGGCAAATTTCTTCAGCCCGGCCTGGATGCGGGCGATCGTCTTGTCGGCGAGAGGCTTGGCCCGGTCGCCGATGCGCTGGCCGGGGATGCTCCAGTCGATGGCGACGGCGGCGGGCAGGGCGGACGGTTCGACGATCTGGTTGCGGCAGGTGGTGCGGGGGCACCGGTAGACGTATTGCTGCCGGTAGCGGCCCATGTCCCGGCCAGGTGTCTTGAAGACCTGGATGGCGCGGACCCACTGCTGGCAGAGCCCGCACCAGGCCCGGGGGCGGAGCCACTTGTCCCAGTCCGGGTTCCGACCGAGGGACCGGTGCCAGTAGGCGACGTAAAGGCGGTCGCGGGACTGCGGTGCGGCGTGGACGGCTCGCGGGTCGGCGTGCATGCTGTTCAGGGCGATGGTGCGGGTGTGGTAGCCGAGCTTGCGGATTTCGCCGAGCCATCGGTCCCACTGGTCCCAGGCGCGGACGTCGACGACGTTTTCGACGACACCGGCCTTGACGAGCCCGCCGCGGTTGATGACGCCGCGCAGGTACTGGGGCACCTCTTCCATGAGGGCCCGGGACCTTTCGACCTCTTCCGACGGTGCGGCCTCGCCGAACAGGTCGGGCTGGAGGCTGGTATCGAAGTCGCGCTTCTTGCCGCGGGCGTTGGACCACTGGGGGCATTCGGGGCTGGCCCAGAAGATGTCCGTGACCGGCCAACGGTCGACGGGCGCTTCGCGGATGTCACCGCGGTAGTGGTCGACCTCGGGAAAGTTCGCGGCGTGCGACTCGATTGCTCGGGCCCAGTGGTTCGCCGCCCGTTCTACCCGGACGCCAGGGACAGCGTGGGCGCCCTGAGAGGAGCCGCCGGCCCCACAAAACCAATCCATCACCGTCAGAGCGTCATTGTCGTGTTGGTGGGACATCAGCGGTTCCTCCCCTTCTCCGAATAGCGGCGGCGTTGATCCTGGTGGTCGCACTGCTTCTTCTTCTCGGTTACCCGGCGTTCCTGCAGGTGGCGGGTGCACAGGCCGCGGCCGGAGCGGGCCCGGTCGCATCCGTCAGCAGTGCACAAGCGGTTGGGCAGGAGGAGGCCGGCGTCGGCTTGCCATTCCTCGATGAGCCGCTCGTAGAGGCTGAGGAATTCGCTGATGCGGCGCTTGCCCCACCCGCTCCGGGTGAGGACTAGGGCAGCAGCCCGCTGTTCGTCGCGGTTAAGGCTGACCTGGGGGTGCTCGCGGTTGAGGGTGCGTTCCACGGCGATCCAGTCGACGTCGCCGTTGTCCTCCCCGGGGCAGACGGGGTCGTGGGCGGGAATGGCGTATCGGGTGGTCGCGATGAGGGGCCGGTAGCGGACAGCGGTCATCGTTCTGCCTCCTTTGCAAGGTAGGCGGTGATCTCCTGGATCCCCAGGGCGGTTTGGTCGGTGATTGCTGCGTCGTCGAGGGGTTCGTGGCCGAGGAGGAATGCCTCCTCCGGCAGCACGGGCAGGGTCCGGTCGGCGGCGCGTGCGTGGTGGGCCGCTTGTACGCGGCGGTTCCGGCGGCGGCGTTCGATGGCGTCGTGGCTGACGATGAAGACCAGGCCGCCGGCGAAGAGGGCGACGGTCCAGAGGCTGATGGTCATGCGGCACCTGCCGGCGTGTGGGTGAAACAGCCGCAGCCACCTTCGTCGAACAGGTCGAGTTGGTCAGGCTGCTCTTCGATGCGCTGGCGGAGCGCGGCCAGGGTGAGCGGGCGTGTCTCGCCACCGCGGCGATCACGGAGGATCGACACATCCTTGCCGAGCATCCGGCGCATCTTGGCCTCCTGGGCTTCGGCGCGGGCGTACCGCTCGGGGAACACCTCCAGGAGTCGGGCCCACTGGGCCTGGCCGCCTTTGATGCAGGCGCCGCCGCAGTTGTTGTGCGCGAACCCGAGGCGGTAGAGGCGCGGGTCGATGAGGCCGGCGGCGCGGGCTTGGGCTCGGAGCTGCTGCTTGTGCCAGATCGGTGGTCGGGTCAGGGGGGCGTCGACGGTCCATGGTGCCCAGCCCTTGACGATGGCGGGGAGGCGCTCAGGCTCCGTCCAGTCGATGCCGACGTGGACGGTGGTGTCGGCTGGGTCGGTATTTGCCTCCAGCCAGTGCCGGCAAGGCTTCAGCTTCAGAAGGAGGGAGCATTGGGCGATGCGGGTGTTGCCGAGCCACCGCTTGTCCTCAAAGACCTGCCAGGGGTCGCGGCCGTCGGCGACGCGGGTGATGGGCACGCCGAGCTGCGCAGCAGCCTGATCGTTGAAGGTGTGGAGGTCGTCGTCCTCAATGAGGGTGTCGGCGAACAGCAGGACCGTGCTGGCCGTACCGTGCTTGGCGACGACCCGTCGCGCGACTGCCCAGCTGGTGATGCCCCCAGACCACATCACCACGTGGCGGGCGCTCATGCCGCAGCCTGCCGTCCTGGCTGCGGGCGCCGGTTCTGGGCGATGAGCCGACCCTTAACGGACAGGCGCCACAGGGCGATGCGGTGGCCGTGCGTGGGGCCGGAGGTGGAGGGGACCATCCCGACGTGCTCGATGATCCCGGCGCTGCGGAGGGCGTTGATCGTCGCGCCGAGGAATCCGTGGCCCTGCTCAGGCAGGAGGTCGCGGAGGTCGTTGCAGCTGAAGACGTCGCGCTCGAGGCCGAAGGCAAAGACAGCCTGCTCGACGAGGAACCGGTCCCACGTCGAGCGCTCGACGATGGCAGCGAGAGTGAAGTTCTTGTCGGCCGCGGCGAGACGCTCAGCCGGCGTGAGTCGACGGATCATGACGTACCGCCTTCGGTCTGCTGGGTGGCGCGGGCGATGCCCTCACAGGCGGTTTCGAGTTCACCGGTGATGTACGGGCCGGGGGCGTCGATGCTGTCGAGGGTGGCGTCGGTGCGGACGGTCCCGTCGTGGGCGGTGGCCTGAGCGAGCTCGACGGAGGTTGGCAGGAGTTTGAAGAGCTCCCGGACGCAGGTTTTCCTGGCCATGGCCTCGTAGTGGTCTCGCCATGGCCCGCCGTTGGGGAACGAGGAGTGCTTACGGTGCTTCTCGATGTCTTCTGGGGAGAGGACAACGAACGCGGACCCGCCGGTCGTGGTGGTGGCGACGGCGTAGTAGGCGATCGGCTTGCCTCGGCCGGTGAGAGCGGGCCGGTGGACGAGTCGCTGGTCGAGCCCGTATTCGTACTCGAAATGATCGCCCTCGTGGACGACCTGGGCGGAGAGCGACTTGGCCATGGGGCTTTGCCAGAACAGCTTGGCCATGCCGCGGTAGCCGAGGACGAACGTGACCTCGCCTTTGAAAGGGACGAGGTACGCCTCCCCAGTCGGTCCCCCGGGTTCGACGCCGAGCTGGGAGCAGGTCATCAGGGCGCCGAGGAACGACTCCGGGGAGCACTCGCCGAGCTTGGGGGTGCGCCGCAAGGTCGTAAGGGCGATGCGGGCAATCCGGTCGGCGTCCAGGTGGGCTGGCAGGGCGCGGGCGATCTGGGGGCGCATGCGCTCGATCTGCTGCTGCAGGTTCGGCTGGCTGCTCTGCTCGACCTGTCCGACGTTGTCGGCGCGGCGGGCGACGGCGTTGCGGGCGGTGCTGGTCACAGTTGCCCTCCCGCCGGTGCCTCGATGTTGACTGTCTCTGCGACCTTCTGGGCGGAGAGGATGTCTTCGCAGGGCCACGGGTCGTCATCGCGCTCGCAGGTCCGTCCGTCGCGGGGTACATGGCGCATGACGGTTTCGATGAGCCACCACAAGAGGGCGTCGTCGTTCAGGGTCGGACTGTTACGAAGGTTCTCGGCGGCGGTTCGGATGTCGCGAACGGGGTCGTGGTCGATCACTGGTTCTCCATGTGGATGCGGAGGACGCGGGTGGGCTCGCCGCGGTAGGGCTCGGGGTCGAGGTCGGGGTTCGCGGCGAGCGCTGCCTTCTTCCAGCTGATCTGTCCGCGTTGGGGCCGCCAGGAGTAGGCGAGTTCGCCGCGGATGTGGACGTCGGTTGCCTGGCCGGCGATGTGCTTGAGCTGGTTCTCCGCTTCGAGGAGGGCGATCTCTCCGGCGGTGATCTGCTCTTTCGCCTTGGCCCGTTGCTCGAGGAGCCACTCGACGGTGAGAGCGTCGGCGACGACGACCTCGCGGTCGGGATGGGCGTGGAGGCGGTCGAGAAGCTGACCGGTGGCATGGGAGCCGTCGACCGGGGGCTGTTGCCCGGATTCGACCCAGCCCCAGAACTCGTCGGCGATCGACGCGAGGTCGGCGATGAGTTCCTCGTCGCGTTCCAGGCGGTGGACGATGGTGCGCTGCCCGCCGATCAGGGCGGCGGTGTAGGCGTAATCCCAGCCTGTGACCGCGAGGTAGTGCTGGACCTGAACCTGCACGTCGACGGGGGGCTCGTCGAGCCAGTCCTTCAGTGCGTAGGAGGAGCGGGACTTCAACTCGACGACACCGGGCCGGCCGTTCTCCTCGGTGATGCGGTCGAGGTTGGCGATCCACGGTTTGTCGGGGTGGCGCAGGGTGCCGGGGCCGTCGACGGCGAGGAGGCCGGTCAGAGCGGTGAAGCGGGTGGCGATGAGGGGTTCGAGGGCGTGGCCCATGAGGGCGGCCTCGCCGAGTACCGGGTCCTCGCGGCGGGGGACGGGCTGGCCGACCTTGGCGAACCAGATCTCCAGGGGGCTGGTGTACGGGTTGAGGCCGCAGATCGCGGCCATGTCGGAGCCCCCGAGTCCGGTTCGTCGGGCTGCATGCCAGTCGGCGGCGGGTGCGTCGGCGGCGAGAACGACCTGGGCGCCGGACGGATAGCTGAGAGGCGGCGAGCCGCCGATGGGGCCAATGGTGACCATGAGATTCCCTTCAGGGTGTGCTGAGGGAGGCCGCCCGCCCCGGAGAGGGGTGGGGCGGGCGGCCGGTCGGGTGGTTTGGGGCCCGCCGCGGGAGCCGGTGGTCATCTACGGCGGCGGGCAGAACCAGGTCAGGCGTTGCTGTGGGTGGCGTCTGCCCTCTTGATCCGGGCCAGTTCGGCTTCGGCGTCGGCCTTGTCCTGGAGGGCGCCGGAGATGTCGATGGCGGCTTGGTCCAGTTCGGCTTCGAGCACGTTCCGCTCTCGGGTGAGCTGACCGATCTGGGTGGTGGCGGCGATCAGCTGGCATGTCAGCTCGTCGCACTCGTGTCGGAGCTGGGTGCTGCTCTTGCCCCGGTGGCGGGCCAGGGAGCGGGCGGCGGAGAAGGGGTTCATTCCGGCCTCCTGTGCTCAGGGTGATCAGGGTCGGTATCCGTGCGGGCCGGGAGCCCTGCGAGGAGGGCGATGGTGGTTCCGATGAGCCCGAAGATCGCCCATCCGATCCACTGCGACGCGGTGCTCATGACGCCTTCCGCTGCTGTGGGATAGCCGGCCGGGTCCCGGCGTGGGCCGGGTGTCGGAATGCGGCGCACAGACGGCAAGAGTCCGGGTTGTGGTAACTGGTGCACCGGCAGTCCTCGAACGTCCTCTTGCAGGACGGGCAACGCTGCTGGGTCATCGCGCGTCTCCATCCCGGTCGCGGCCGAGGAGCTTGTCGGCCCAGTCGAGGACGTGCGGCCAGCGGGTGACAGCCGCTGCAAGGACAAACAGGGCTCCCACGGTGATCCAGTTCATCGGTCCCCCTTACTGATGCGGCGGCCGGCCGCGCACAGAGCGGCAGCGGTGAGGAGCAGGAGCCCGGCAAGGGCTGTGGCCCGGATCTCGAAGCCGGTCACGCGGCGGCCTCCAGTCGCAGGGCAGCCTCGTACTGGCGTCGGATGCGGATCTGGTGGTCCAGGCGGCGGCGTTCGCAGTGTCGGCACGGGCAGTTCACGGCGTGCCGCGGCATCTCCGCCGCCCGCAGAGCAGCCAGGTTGTGCAGGTAGTTCGCGGCCGACTGGTACTGGCGGTCGTGGATGAGGCCGGCCAGGTAGTCCTCGGCGTCGAGGTCGTCGTAGCCCTTCACGCCGCACCGCCGAAGACGTCGAGCGGCGTCGGGGCTGTCCGGAGGGCGTGCCGGTAGTCCCGGGCCAGCAGTGGCGGCTGTTCACGCAGCAGCGGGCCGTGGTGCCACCACAGGTCGTTCAGCGGCAGGGGTGTCCGCTCGGCCGCGGTCATGTCCTGGCCGTCGCCGGGCCGGGGCACGAACCGCATGAGCGGCACACCCTGATCGTCGCGCTGCCCGGTCCACGACCACCGGCCGCCGGTCGCGTCCACGAGCAGGCAACTCAGGTCGAACGGCACGCCGTCGATCTCGTGAATGTCGCCGATGGCTCGTGCCAGCTGCTGCTGGTCACCGACCGGCAGACCCGGGGTACTGGCCGCTGCGGTCAGGTCGTCGAGGATGCTCACGGCGTGCCTCCCGGCGTCCAGTCGTGGTCGTAGGTCACGTTCTCGGGATGCTCGGCCGGCACGGTCGCGTAGGCGGAGTCATCGGGGTCGAGGAGGTGGCGCAGCTCGCACTCCGGCAGGCCAGTCGTCGCCGGGGCGGGGGTCGCGGTGGCCATCACGCACCTCCGGCGGCGCGGGCGACGAGGACCCGGTCGATCGTCGCGACGCCCTGTTGCGTGGCCCGGGCGATCAGGTCCTCGACCGCGGCGAGACGGGCACGAAGCCGGTCCGCCTCCGTGACAGGCGCCGCGACGTCAGGCGTCTGCCGGGCGGGCAGGTGGTATTCGATCCAGCCGGAGCCGTGGACCGTCACCGCAGGAACCGAGTCCTGGGTGCCCTCGGGCTGGCCCTGAGTCTTGAACTGCACGACTGTCAAGCGGTCGCCGAACGCTGCGGTGACATGGATGTAGTCCGTGTCCGGGTCGATCCGCTCGACCAGCGGCGATGAACCCGGCAGGTTCGGTACGGGCGGGGTAGGAGATGATGGAGACACGATCGGCCTCTTCTCTTCGGAGTGGTGTGAGGTTGATCAAGGGCCCGGCTGCCGGTGACTCGCCAGAAACCGGTGGTTGGGCCCGCATACCGCTCTCAGGCGGCGCGCTGGGCGGGCACGTGAGAGCTGAGATGCATCTCGATCGGCGCGTTGGCCGGGTCCAGCGAGGGGTTGCTGTGCGGGTCGGCTGCTTCCTGTGCGGCAAGCCAGGCGTCCAGGACCGCGATGCGGTAGGTCACCTTTCCGCCAGCACGGAAGGACGCGGGGCCGATCTTCTTCCAGCGCCACTTGCGGAGGGTGCTGATCTCGTAGCCGATGTAGTCGGCCGCGTCGGCGAGCCAGAGGCATCCGGGCGGGGCGGGCTTGGGCTTCGGAGTCATGGTCGTTCTCCTTCGGCGGATAGGTTCCGGTCCGTGTCCACGACGTTCGTTTCCGGAGACGCTGGGGGCGCAAAGAGGACCAGGACTGCCACGCCGACGGCTCCGGCGATGGCATGGGCGGTTTCGAGGTCACAGTCCCGAGTTCGACCGCTGAGCAGGTGGCCGACCAGGGAGTGGTGCGTGAGGCCGATGGCCTCGGCGAGGGATCTGACGGTGTAAGGGGCGCCTCGACCGGGGTGCTGCATGACCCACTGCAGGATGTTCCGGTCACGAAGCGTGTATCGCACTCGCAATGGCTCTCCATTGAGACGAAGCGTCTTCGCTTGAGAACAGTGAAGCAGATCAGAGACGCCACGTCTACAGATCAGAACGACTGGATGTGAAGTTCCCAGGGAAAGTCCAGGTAGATAGCATTGACCTGTAGACGATTCGTCTGCGACCGGGAATGGTTGTACGGCCTGGCCTGCAGCAAGCAGGACCAGAACGACCCACTGGAGAGACGGCCGGTGTGGACGAGACGCGAAAGGACAGCGGCATGGAGGCGTCAGCCCCCGAGCTCAACCACGACGGCACCCCGCGCGAAGCCCTGCCCGACAGCCTGGTGCACGAGATGGACCGGGACGCCCTGAGCCAGCTCGTGCGCGAGGCGAATGATGACGGAAACGGCGACTCGTACCAGAAGCTGGCGGAACGGGCGGTAGACCCTGAGACCGGCGAGGGAGTATCCAAGCCCTACCTGCACAAGCTGGCGACGAACTCGGTCACCCAAGCCCCCTCGCCCGCCCGCCTGCGAGCCATTGCCGCAGCACTCCGCAAGCCCCTGTCGGTCGTACAGCGCGCAGCGGCTATCCAGTACCTGGACTACCGGGCAACCGAGCTCTCGGGCTACGACGATGACGTGCGCGTGATCGTGGCCCACCTCGCCGGCATGGAGAAGTCCGAGAAGCGGAAATGGCGCGCCATGATCGAGGCGGCCGACCAGGTCAACACGGAAGCGGACTAGTCCACTCTTCACGTAAACACCCCTGGCCTGCATGTTCATGATTTCGCAAAATCAGCCCCTTGCCAGACTGTTGTAGGCGCCGATTCGGGACGGTATGTTTCCGCATCCGAACACAACTGCCTCAGGGGCTCCCCCAAACCCCTGCGCAAGCACACGGGGGTGCAGGATGCTGACTGTCCGGTACGTGTACAGCGACGACCTCACCGACTACGAGCCAGTCCGCGTCAAGGAGGTTCGAGGCAGCGTCACATTCGAGCTCTGCCGGGGCCTGTTCCTGCCCGAAGGCGTCGCAGGGCTCAACTCCGCCACCGCCCAAGTCCTCGCTGGCGGACAATGGTTCCAGCTATGGAGAGGCGAGATCGTCAGCATGGCTTCGCCGGAGCTGAAGGGGTTCGACTATGCCCGGGTACGTCGAGGATCGATGGTGGACCAAACGTCCTGACCCAGCCACCGGGAAGAAGCGCAAGACCGCCCTCTACGGCAAGGGCAAGCGGTACAAGGTCACCGGCATCCCCGGAGTGCGGGCACGCAGCTTCGACGCGAAGGGGGACGCCGACAAGTGGAAAGCCCGAGCACAGGCCCAGAGCCTCGCAGGCGAGTTCGTCGATCCCCGCGCAGGCAAGGTGCTACTGCGCGAGTACGTTGAGAGCGACTGGTGGCCGGCGCTGACTGCGGATCCGGCCACCCTGGAGACGATCAGAGGGCGGGTGTGGACACATGTCCTGCCTCACCTCGGAGAGCTCCCGATCAGGGAGATCAAGGTCGCCACACTCCGCATCTGGCTGAAGACGCTTGAAGGCAAGATCGGCCCTGGAACGGCCAACGCGGTGTGGGCATACTTGTCCAACATCCTTGAATGCGCCGTCGATGATGAGAAGATCACCCGGAATCCCTGCAAAGCGAAGACCATCAGCCCGCCCAAGGTGCCTGAGCGCAAGGCCCGCGCCTGGAGCCGTCAGCAAGTCGCGGCCGTACAGGCAGCCTTGCCTGAACGCTTCCGCATCATGGTGGACCTCGGGGTGGGCGCCGGACTGCGACAGGGTGAGGTGCTGGGCCTTTCCGTCGACGACATCGACTTCCAGGCGGGCTTCCTGCGCGTGCGGCGGCAGGTGAAGAAGGTCGGCGGCGCACTCATCTTCGCTCTGCCCAAGGGCGGCAAGACGCGCAGCGTACCCTTGCCCGGCTACCTTGCCCGGCAGCTCAAGGCCCATTTGGGAGCATTTCCGCCTCGGGACTCGACACTCCCTTGGGGCGACCCGGCGATACCGGAGACCGAACGGCAGGCCAAGGAGCGCGCTCCGCAGACTCACAGACTCGTTGTCACCAGCACACGGGGGCACGTGATCAGGCGGGACTCGTGGAACCTCCGAAGCTGGAAGCCGGCCCTGGCAGCTGCAGGTGTGATCAACGACGGGGCGGTGGTAGTCCGGCCACACCGAACCCGTCCCGGAGGAAGAAAGGTCCTCCAGTTTGAGAGCAGCCGTGAGCACGGCTTCCACAGCCTTCGGCACACGTTCGCCTCAGTGCAACTGGATGCCCGAGAATCCATCGTGTCAGTCTCCAACTGGCTGGGGCACGCCAACCCATCGATCACGCTGCGGATCTATGCACACATGATGCCCGAAGCTGATGGTCGGGGCAGGGCCGCCATGGACCTCTGGTTTGAGGGCAATCCCAAAAAGATCTCCCCAGATTCTCCCTCGGGCCCCATAGGACTGGCGCCGGGAGACCTCGACGACATCCCCGTCGAGGTCTCTGTGGCACCTCAGCGAACGCCTACGCTTGCCAAGGCAAGCCGCTGACCTGGGGAAAGGTCGACCGGGAAGTAGAGGTAACACACGCCCCCCGAACCGCCCCTGACCTGGCCCTCGGCGTTATAGCGCTTGGTCCTGAGCCAGATGTTCTCGAACTGCCGGCGGCGGTAGACCCGCCGGACCTCCGCGTTCGACGCGCTCGCCGGGTCGTTGGCCACGACATCACCCTGGCGGGTGAAGCCCACCACGCACATCAGGTGACCGGCGGTCCCGTACCCCGCGCCGTCGAGCTCGGAGGCGAGGAAGGACTGCGAGGTGATCACCGGAATTCCGGCCCGGATCAGCTTCTCGGCGTCACCGAGGGAGCGCAGCCGGGTCACGACGCCCTGCATGCCGGGGTACGTGGCGGCGTAGGCGGCGTTGAACGGCCAGTTGCCGCAGCCCTTGTACTGGTAGTCGAAGGTGTGCCGGGCGGCGTGGCACACCTGGGGGTCGGCGTACGCGGGGTTCACCCAGGCGAGATCGGCGGCGGTGGGCCGGCGGCCCCAGTACTCGACGACCATCTGCGAGGAGGTCGGACTGCACCATGCCTCGCCGCCGTTGTCGTACTCGGGGTACTGCCCCTTGTGGATCTCCTGCGAGTAGCGCGGCACCTTCAGCTCGCGCCCCGCCGCCTCGCCCGGTACCGACGCGGGCACGGTGAAGCGGTCGGGGATGTCGGAGCCCATGGCGCCGAGCCGCCACACGGTGGGGGTGAGGCGGGTGCCCGGCCTGCGGCAGAGGGTGAGCCGCAGCTCGTAGGAGGCGAAGCGCAGGCCGCTCGCCGGGGCGTCGACGGCGAGGGTGTCGGTGGACACGCTGCTGCGGCCGTCGCCCTGGCCGTCGACGGAGGTGCGGCGGATGTCGCCCGCGGCGTCGCCGGAGGTCCAGTGGCCCAGCACGTACCAGGGGGTCGACCGGCGGTCGGTGTACGTCGCGCGCACCTCGGCCTGGATCCAGGTGCCGGCGGGGGTGCGGGCGTTCCAGGAGGCGATGATCTCGCTCGCCGGGGCGGACGGCGTGTGGAGGGGGGCGGTCCAGGTGGCGTACTCCCAGGTGGCCTTGGTGCCGGTGTGCGGATCGGTGTGGTCGAGGGTGCCCACGGTGTGGTCGATGACCAGGCCGGTGCGCCCGCGGGAGCGGGGGGCGGTGCCGTGGGCGGTGCCGCGCAGCCAGTCGTCGGCGGTGGTCCAGGCGCGGTGGTCGACGGTGGCCTCCGGGCCGGACGAGGCCGCGCCCGCGCCCGGGGACGTCCCGGAGGGGGCGGCGAAGGACAGGGAAGAGCCGGCGGCGACAGCGGTGGCCGCCATCGTTCCGAGGGCGGCGGTGAGCACGGTGCGGCGGGGCGTGGGTCTGCTGGACATGGTGAGGTCCCCAGTCGTCTGCGGATGGCGGTCTGTGCGGTGGTGATCTGTGCGGATGGAGATCTGTGCGGGTGCGGTGGTGGCGCGGGTGGGGGGCGCGAGCCAGTGATTCCCCGTACGGCACGTCCCCAATACGGGCCCGTCCCGTACCCCGCCATAGGGTGATCAGATGACCGAATCCCCCCACGGCTCTCCCTCCCCCGCAGCCCCGCACACCCCACCGCCCGGCCCGGCCGCTCCGCACCACCCGGCTCCGCACGACCTGACCGACCTGGTCGAACGGCTGCGCGTGGCGCCCCCCTCGCTCGGCCCGGTGCGGCTGGTGGCCGTCGACGGGTACGCGGGCTCGGGGAAGACCACCTTCAGCGGGCGGCTGGCGGCGGCGCTGGGCGGGGCGCCGGTGCTCCACCTGGACGACCTCGCCACGCACGAGGAGCTGTTCGCGTGGACCGGGCGGCTGCGCGAGCAGGTCCTGGCGCCCCTCGCGCGCGGGCGGACCGCGCGGTACCGCGCGTACGACTGGGTGGCGCGGCGGTTCGCGGACGAGGAGCGCGAGCTGGCGGCCGCCCCCGTCGTCCTCGTGGAAGGGGTCGGGGCGGGACGCCGGGCGCTGCGCCCCCATCTGGCGTGTCTGCTGTGGATGGAGTTGACAGATGAGCACTCCTGGGAAAGGGGTCAACTCCGCGACGGCCCCGGGCTGACCGAATTCTGGGAAGGCTGGAAGCGAGCGGAGCGCGAACATTTCACGGCCGACCCCACGCGCCCGTACGCCGAACTGCTGATTCTTCAGCGCGATGAGGGGTACGAGGTGCTTCCGGGGCCCCGCGGGACCGCCTGAACTCCCCCCATTGTCACCCTCAGTGAGCAACTGCCGTACGACCGGCCGTCGCCGCCGTCGGATCCCCGCCGACTGCGCCAACTCGGCTTGACCGAGGGGGCGTACAGGACTTACGTTCTCATTGTGCGGCTGGAGCCGGCCGCCTTCGGACGCGAAGCCCCCGGTTGTTCCCCCGTGATCGGGGGCTTCGTACCACCCGCCGACGCCCCTTTCGGACGCTTTGTTCCGAGACAATCCTCACCCAGGGTGACCATCCTCCCCGCCGCTTTCCGGCCGCCCCAGGATCGTTTTTCCGCCGTGATCGGCGGTGCGGCACCCTTCGGCCGACACCATTCGCGCAGGTACGATGCGAGCGGCGCACCTATCGGCGGGTGCGTCGGCACACTGGTCAACTCCCGTCCACAGCACAGCGGTTCGGAAAGGCGTACCAGGCACTCGCCCGGCAGCACGCTACGGGGGCACGGTTTGTGGGGGACGTGATGGATTTCGGCATGCAGGGCCCAGCCGCCCCGGCCGATCTCGCCTGGCTGCGCGCCGTCGACGCCTACACCATGGGCGCGTACGCACAGGCCGAGGAGGAGTTCCGCAGCGCGGTCCGCGTCGACCCGGCGATGGCCGACGCCTGGCTCGGCCTGCACGCGCTGCGCGCCGACACCACCACCGCGCTGCTGCGCATGTACCGCCACCGCGACCGCTTCGGCGAGCAGCGCGCCCGCCACCGGCGCACCCTGAACTCCTGGTACTGGCTGGGCTGGTGGGTCCAGCCGGTGCTGGAGAGCGGCCGCGATCTGCTGCTGGCCCACGCCTCGCACTGGCTCGACGGCCGCCACGTGCCCGAGCTGGACCGGGCACTGGCCGGCTGCCCGCCCGTCGAGACCGACCCGCAGGCCCGTTTCCTGCACGCCTGCCGCGCCTACCTCGTCAAGGACTGGGAGCTGCTCGTCCGCCACACCGAGCCCCTGCTGGACGACCCGCTGCTCGGCATCGAGGCCGGCCTGTTCGGCGGCATGGCCCGGGTGCGCCTGGAGATGTACGGCCAGGCCGAGCCCCTGCTGGCCGCCGCCCTGATGCGCTGCCGCAGCGAGCAGCCGCAGCGCAAGGAGCTGCGGTACTGGCTCGCCCGCGCCCACGAGGGCACCGGGCGCAGCGCCGCCGCCCTCCCCCTCTACCGCGCCGTGCACCGGGTGGACCCGTCGTTCATGGACACCTCGGCCCGGCTCACCGCCATCGCCGACGGGGACGGCCTGGACGACCACCTGGGGCTGGCCCCGATGACCCTGGGCGGCCCCGGCCAGGACACCGGGCCGGGCGCCGACCCGGGGCCGGACGCGGACCTGCCGGGCGCCTCCGACGCCCTCGACGGCCGGGGAGTGCTCACCGGCACCGACCCGCAGCCCACCGCCTCGCCGCAGGCCGGGCCCGAGGGGCCCGACGGCGTTCGCCGCAAGGTCCGGGTCCCGGCGCAGCCCACGGGGCAGTCGGCGCCCGGCCCCTCCGACCCCGTGCTGCTGGCGAAGGCGCTCTCCGAGCTGGAGCGGATGGTGGGCCTGGACCCGGTCAAACGCCAGGTGCGGGCGCTGTCGGCGCAGCTGCACATGGCCCGGCTGCGGGCCGGTCAGGGCCTGCCCGTCCAGCCGCCCAAGCGGCACTTCGTCTTCTCCGGCCCCTCAGGCACCGGCAAGACGACCGTCGCCCGGATCCTCGGCCGGGTCTTCTACGCCCTGGGGCTGCTCGGCGGCGACCACCTGGTGGAGGCCCAGCGCGCCGACCTCGTCGGCGAGTTCCTGGGCCAGACGGCGGTCAAGGCCAACGAGCTGATCGACTCCGCGCTCGGCGGAGTCCTCTTCGTCGACGAGGCGTACAGCCTCTCCAACTCCGGCTACAGCAAGGGCGACGCCTACGGCGACGAGGCCCTGCAGGTGCTCCTCAAGCGCGCGGAGGACAACCGCGACCGGCTGGTCGTCATCCTCGCCGGCTACCCCGAGGGCATGGACCGGCTGCTCGCCGCCAACCCCGGCCTCGGCTCCCGCTTCACCACCCGCGTCGACTTCCCCAGCTACCGCCCCCGCGAGCTCACCAGCATCGGCGAGGTCCTGGCCGCCGAGAACGGCGACCAGTGGGACGAGGAGGCGCTGGAGGAGCTGCGCAGCATCAGCGGGCACGTCGTCGACCAGGGCTGGATCGACGAGCTGGGCAACGGCCGCTTCCTGCGCACGCTGTACGAGAAGAGCTGCGCGTACCGCGATCTGCGGCTCTCGGGGTACCCGGGCACGCCCACCCGGGACGACCTCGCCACGCTGCGCCTGCCGGACCTGATGCAGGCGTACGGCGAGGTCCTGTCCGGGCCGGGCTGGAACTCCCCCCGGCCCGGTTCGCGGGACCCGCAAGACCCGGTGTGAGGCCGGGCCGGCCCGGCTGACCCGGGCCGGCCCGGGTCAGCCCACCATGGCCTCCTCGCGCGGCAGCCGCGGGTCGCCCAGCTGCACGGCGGGCAGCCGGTGCGCCGGGTCCCGGACCTCGCCGACGAGCTTCTCCAGGACGTCCTCCAGGGCCACCAGGCCCAGGACCCGCCCCGAGCCGTCGGCGACGGCGGCCAGGTGCGCGGCGGCCCGCCGCATCACGGTCAGGGCGTCGTCCAGGGGCAGTTCGGCCCGCAGGGTCTCCACGCGCCGCCAGACGTGCTGCGGCACGGCCCGCTCCCGGTCCTCCAGGTCCAGGACGTCCTTGACGTGGAGGTAGCCCATGAAGGCGCCGCCGGGGCCGGTCACCGGGAAGCGGGAGTAGCCGGTGCGGACGGTGAGCTCCTCGATCTGCCGGGGGGTGACGGAGGGGGCGACGGTCACCAGCGCCGCCGGGTCGAGGAGGACGTCCGTGACCGGGCGGCTGCCCAGGCCCAGCGCGTCCTCCAGGCGCTCCTGCTCGGCCGCCTCCAGGAGGCCGGCCTGGGCGGAGTCCTCCACCAGCCGGTTGAGCTGCTCGCTGGTGAAGACGGCCTCCACCTCGTCCTTGGGCTCGACGCGGAACAGCCGCAGCACCCCGTGGGCGCAGGCGCCCAGGAGCGCGGTGACCGGGCGGCACAGCCGGGCGAAGGCGACGAGCCCCGGGCCGAGCCACAGGGCCGCCCGGTCGGGGGCGGACATGGCGAGGTTCTTCGGCACCATCTCGCCGATGACCAGGTGCAGGAAGACCACGAGGGCCAGGGCCAGCACATAGCCCAGGGGGTGGATCAGGCCCTCGGGCAGGCCCGCGGTGTGGAAGAGGGGCTCCAGCAGGTGGGCCACGGTCGGCTCGGCGACCGCGCCGAGCGTCAGGGAGCAGAGGGTGATGCCGAACTGCGCCGCCGCCATCATCTGCGGGAGGCTCTCCAGGCCGGTCAGGACCGTGCGGGCGCGGGCCGAGCCCTCGGCGGCCCGGGGCTCGATCTGGCTGCGCCGCACGGAGACGAGTGCGAACTCGGCGCCGACGAAGAAGCCGTTGGCGAGCACCAGCAGCAGGGCGAAGAGGAGTTGCAGGGCGCTCATCGCCGCACCCCCCGGCCCGCCGGGCTGCCCACGAGGTCGCCCGGGCAGGTGCCCGGGGCCGGGGGCCGGCCCGCCGTGCGGGTGAGGCGCACGCGCTCCGCGCGGTGGTGCCCCACCTGCCGCACGGACAGCCGCCAGCCGGGCAGTTCGGCGGTGTCGCCGGGGGCGGGGATGCGGCCGAGCAGGTCCGCCACGAGGCCGGCGACGGTCTCGTAGGGGCCGTCGGGCGCCTCCAGGCCGATGCGGCGCAGGGCGTCAACGCGGCAGCCGCCGTCGGCGTCCCAGGCCGGGCGGCCGTCCTCGCAGGCGACGGTCGCGAGCGCGGGCCGCTCGGTCTCGGCGTCGTGCTCGTCGCGGACCTCGCCGACGAGTTCCTCGACGATGTCCTCCAGGGTCACCACCCCGGCGGTGCCGCCGTACTCGTCGACGACGACGGCTATCGGCTGCTCGCTGCGCAGCCGCTCCAGCAGCGGCGCCACGGGCAGGGAGCCGGGGACGAGCAGGGGGGCGACGGCGATCCGCCCGACGGGGGTGCGCAGCCGGTCCGGGCCGGGGACCGCGAGGGCGTTCTTGAGGTGGACCATGCCGGTGATCTCGTCCAGGCGCTCGTGGTAGACGGGGAAACGGGACAGGCCGGTGGCGCGGGTGAGGTTCAGGACGTCCTCGGCGGTCGCGGAGGACTGCAGGGCGCTGACCTTCACCCGGGGGGTCATCACGTGCTGCGCGGTCAGGTCGCCCAGGGAGAGCGTGCGGACGAACAGATCGGCGGTGTCCTGCTCCAGGGCGCCGGCGCGGGCCGAGTGCCGGGCGAGGGAGACGAGTTCGCCGGGGGTGCGGGCGGACGCCAGCTCCTCGGCGGGCTCGACGCCCAGGGCCCGGACCAGCCGGTTGGCGACGGTGTTGAGCAGGGTGATGACGGGGCGGAAGAGGTGGGCGAAGGCGTGCTGGGGGCCGGCGACGAAGCGCGCGACCTGCAGCGGCCTGGAGACCGCCCAGTTCTTGGGGACCAGCTCGCCGATGACCATCTGCACGGCGGAGGCGGTCAGCATCCCCGTGACGACGGCGGTGCCGGGCGCGGCGCCGGCCGGCAGCCCGGCGGCGGTGAGCGGCCCGGTGAGCAGGTGCCCGAGGGCGGGTTCGGCGAGCATGCCGACCACCAGGGAGGTGATGGTGATGCCCAGTTGGGTGCCCGAGAGCTGGAAGGAGAGTTCGCGCAGGGACGCGACGACGGTCCGGGCGCGGCGGTCGCCGGCGGCCGCGGCCTGTTCGGCGTCCGGCTTCTCGACGGTCACGAGACCGAACTCGGCGGCGACGAAGAAGCCGTTCGCCAGGATCAGGAGCAGGGCTGCCGCGAGCAGCAGCAGGGAGACGGTGACACTCATGCCGCCGCCTTCGAGTCTCGGGCGGCGGCGCAGGTACTACAGGACGGTCCGTCCATTGCCGGAGGGAGTCACTCCTCGGGTCGCAGGTGCCCCGCGGGGCCGCGTGAGGGCGGCGGGTGTCGCGCTGCGGGGCGGGGCAGGGTGTGCCCGTGGCACCAGAGTAATCAAGGAGACGGGCTGGGGGGCCGTGGCCACCCCAGGTCTTGGCCAAAGATCGTGATCCGGGGGCGGCCCCGGATCACGCCCGCCCTCAGCGCGCTTGACGAAGTCCGGTGCGGTTCGGCCGCGCCCCGAAGGGGTGCGGCCGAACCGCACGGCCGGCCACAGCGCACCCGCAGGTGACGCACCCCGGCTTCCGGCGGAGCGCTCAGGTGGTGGAGGTGCCCGTGCCGTGCGCTTCGACGAGGGCGCGGAGCGCCCGGGCGTCGGCGACGGCCTTCTCCTTGGCGATGCCCGGCTGGATGCCCATGGCGGGCAGGCTGGTGCCGTCGGCGAGGTCCAGGTGGACCCAGGCGTCACCGGCGCGGAGGTTGACGCGGACGATCTGCGCCCACGCCAGGCGCCGGCTCGTCGCCAGATTGACGACGGTGACGCCGTCCTCGGCGGCGACGACCTTGGGGCGGCTCAGGGTGGCGAGGACGCCGAAGAAGAGCAGCCCCGTCCCGATGAAGGTGGCCCGGTCCCCGTTGTTCAGCGTGCCGAGCGTCAGCGCCATCACCGTGAGCACGGCGAGCAGCGCCGCGCCCAGGCTCAGCAGCACGATCCGGGTGCGGGTCGGGCGGAAGGTGACCGGCAGCTGCGGCAGCTGTCCCGGGGCGGGCACGGAGGTGGGCACGTCTTGCGCTCTTTCGGCCGTCGTGAGGGGGGAACGGGTCTCGGTGAGAGGCGGGAAGGCGGTCAGAGGCGGCAGGCGTGGATGCCGGTGGTCAGGATGGCCCGCGCGCCCAGCTCGTAGAGCTCGTCCATGATCCGCTGGGCGTCCTTGGCCGGGACCATCGAGCGGACGGCGACCCAGCCCTCGTGGTGCAGCGGGGAGACGGTGGGCGACTCCAGGCCGGGGGTGAGGGCGACGGCGCGCTCGACGTGCTCGACGCGGATGTCGTAGTCCATCATCACGTAGCGCCGGGCGACGAGGACGCCCTGCATGCGGCGGAGGAACTGCTGCACCTTGGGGTCGTCGGCCGGGGCGCCGGCGCGGCGGATGACGACCGCCTCCGACTCCAGGATCGGCTGACCGATGATCTCCAGGCCGGCGTTGCGCAGGGTGGTGCCGGTCTCGACGACGTCCGCGATGATCTCGGCGACGCCGAGCTGGATGGCGGTCTCGACGGCGCCGTCGAGGTGGACGACGGAGGCGTCGACGCCGTGGTCCGCGAGGTGCTTGGTGACCAGGCCGGAGAAGGACGTGGCGACGGTCATGCCGCCGAACTCGCTGACGTCCGTGGCCGTGCCCGGGCGGGTGGCGTAGCGGAACGTCGACCCGGCGAAGCCGAGCTGCATGATCTCCTCGGCCCGGGAGCCGGAGTCGAGGAGCAGGTCGCGGCCGGTGATGCCGATGTCGAGCTTGCCCGAGCCCACGTAGACGGCGATGTCACGGGGACGCAGGAAGAAGAACTCGACATCGTTCGCGGCGTCGACGAGGACCAGTTCCCTGCGGTCCTTGCGCTGGCGGTAGCCGGCCTCATGGAGCATCGCCGACGCAGGCTCGGAGAGAGAACCCTTGTTGGGAACGGCGATGCGCAGCATGAGGTCGTTTTCCTTCGTGCGGGGATGCGGGGGAAACAGGGGGAACAGGTCGAAATGCGGGGGTGCTGATCAGAGGTGAGCGTATACGTCGTCGAGGGAGATCCCCCGGGCGACCATCATCACCTGTACGTGGTAGAGGAGCTGGGAGATCTCCTCGGCGGTCGCCTCGGCGCCCTCGTACTCGGCGGCCATCCAGACCTCGGCGGCCTCCTCTACGACCTTCTTGCCGATGGCATGGACGCCCTTGTCGACCAGCTCGGCGGTGCGGGAGGTGGCGGGGTCGCCGGAGGCGGCCTTCTGCTGGAGCTCGGTGAACAGCTCCTCGAACGTCTTCTTGGACATGGTGGTCCTACCCTACGGGGTCCGCTCCCGGCTTCAGTGCCAGGGCTCGGACACCGAACGGAGGATCGCGGCGGTGGCGACGGCCGCGGTGACCGCCTCGTGGCCCTTGTCCTCCCGCGAGCCCTCGATGCCGGCCCGGTCCAGGGCCTGCTCCTCGGTGTCACAGGTCAGGACGCCGAAGCCGACGGGGACGCCGGTGTCGACGGAGACCTGGGTGAGGCCCTGGGTGACGCCCTGGCACACGTAGTCGAAGTGGGGCGTGCCGCCGCGGATGACGACGCCGAGGGCGACGACCGCGTCGTAGCCCCGGCCGGCCATGGCCTTGGCGACGACGGGGAGCTCGAAGCTGCCCGGTACGCGCAGCACGGTCGGCTCGTCGATGCCGAGGTCGTGCAGGGCGCGCAGGGCGCCGTCGACGAGGCCGTCCATCACCTTCTCGTGCCACTGCGCGGCGATCACGGCCACACGCAGGTCTCGGCAGTTCTTGACACTCAGCTCGGGGGCGCCCTTGCCGCTCACGGTTCTCCTCGGGGTGGTGGGGTGGTGCGATGACAGGAGGTGACTACTGGTTGTTGCAGGCGGACACGGGGCCGGTGTCGAGCCACGGCAGATCGTGTCCCATCCGGTCCCGCTTGGTGCGCAGGTACCGGAGGTTGTGCTCCCCCGCCTGGACGGGCATGGGCTCGCGGCCGGTGACCTCCAGGCCGTGCCGGACGAGGGCCGCGGTCTTGTCGGGGTTGTTGGTCATCAGGCGCAGCGAGCGCACCCCGAGGTCGGCGAGGATCTGCGCGCCGGCCGCGTAGTCGCGGCCGTCGGCGGGGAGGCCGAGTTCGAGGTTGGCGTCGAGGGTGTCGCGGCCGTCCTCCTGGAGCTCGTAGGCGCGCAGCTTGGGCAGCAGGCCGATGCCGCGCCCCTCGTGGCCGCGGAGGTAGAGGACGACGCCCCGGCCCTCCTCGGCGATCCGGGCCAGGGACGCCTGCAGCTGGGGGCCGCAGTCGCAGCGCAGCGAGCCGAAGACGTCGCCGGTCAGGCACTCGGAGTGGACGCGGACCAGGACATCGCGGCCGTCGCCGAGGTCACCGGCGACCAGGGCGATGTGCTCGACGCCGTCGACGGTGGAGCGGTAGCCGTGGGCGCGGAAGTCGCCGAAGGCGGTGGGCAGCCGGGTCTCGGCCTCGCGCCGGACGGTGGGCTCGGCGGCCCGGCGGTAGGCGATCAGGTCCTCGATGGAGATGATCGTCAGGCCGTGCTTGCGGGCGAAGGGGATCAGCTCGGGCAGCCGCAGCATGGCGCCGTCCTCGCCGGCGATCTCCACGATCGCGGCGGCGGGGCGGAGCCCGGCGAGCCGGGCCAGATCCACGCCGGCCTCGGTGTGGCCGTTGCGCACGAGCACGCCGCCGGCCCGGGCGCGCAGCGGGAAGACGTGCCCGGGGCGGACGAAGTCGCCGGGGACGGCGCGGGCGTCGGCGAGGAGGCGGATGGTGGTGGCGCGGTCCGCGGCGGAGATGCCGGTGCCGGTGCCGTGCGCGGGGCCCGCGTCGACGGAGACGGTGAAGGCGGTGCGCATCGACTCGGTGTTGTCCTCGACCATCTGCGGCAGGTCGAGCCGGGCGATGTCGGGCTCCTCCAGCGGTACGCAGATCAGGCCGCGGCACTCGCTCATCATGAACGCCACGATCTCGGCGGTGACCTTCTCGGCCGCGACGACGAGGTCGCCCTCGTTCTCGCGGTTCTCGTCGTCCACGACGACGACGGGCCGGCCGGCCGCGATGTCGGCGACGGCGCGCTCGACGGGGTCCAGGGCCAGGTCCTCGGTGTCGTGCCAGCTCTGCGGGACGGTCATGCCGCTATTCCTTCCAGTGCGGGCTGCTCGACGCGCCCTCGGCGCGAGCGCAGCCACCAGTCGCGCATGCCCCACAGGACGAGGGCGAGATAGATGACGTAGACGAGGCCGGAGAACGACAGGCCGCTGGAGAAGGCGAGGGGGACGCCGACGACGTCCACGAGGAGCCAGGCGAACCAGAACTCGATGAGCCCCCGGGCCTGGGCGACCATCGCGGCGAGGGTGCCGACGAAGATGTACGCGTCCGGCCAGGGGTTCCAGGACAGCTCGGGCACGGCGGTGAACAGGGCGCCGACGGCGAGGGTGCCGACGGCGGTGCCCACCAGCAGGGTGATCCGCTCGCGCCAGGTGGCGAAGCGGACGGCGATCGAGCCGTCCTGGGCGCGCTGCCGGCCCTGGTGCCACTGCCGCCAGCCCCACACCGCGACGGTGATGACGAGGAGCTGCTTGCCCACACCGCCGCTGAGGTGCGCGGAGGCGTAGGCGGCGACGAGGATGACGCCGGAGAGGAACTGGGCCGGCCAGGTCCATATGGAGCGCCGCCAGCCGAGGGCGAGGGCGGCGAGGCCCACGGTGTTGCCGATCATGTCGGACCAGATGACGTGCTGGCCGAGGACGGCGAACGCCTCGCTGTTGAGCCAGTGCAGGGCGCTCATGCGGCCGGCCCTCCGGCGGTGCCGTGGACCGCGCCGTCGGCGAGCAGCCGCTCGACGTACTTGGCGAGCACGTCCACCTCGAGGTTGACCGGGTCGCCGGGCTGCTTGACGCCGAGGGTGGTCAGCTCCAGCGTGGTGGGGATGAGGCTGACGGTGAAGAAGTCCGCGCCGGCCTCGACGACGGTGAGGCTGATGCCGTCGACGGTGATGGAGCCCTTGTCCACGACGTAGCGGCGCAGCCCGGCCGGAAGGGCGATCTTCACGATCTCCCAGTGCTCGCCGGGGACGCGCGCCAGGACGGTGCCGGTGCCGTCGACGTGGCCCTGGACGAGGTGGCCGCCGAGGCGCCCGCCGAGCGCCATGGGGCGTTCGAGGTTGACGCGGGAGCCGGGGGCGAGGGCGCCGAGGCTGGAGCGCTTCAGGGATTCGGCCATCACGTCGGCGGTGAACTCGCCGTCGGCGGTCTCGACGACGGTGAGGCAGACGCCGTTGACGGCGATGGAGTCACCGTGCTTGGCGCCCTCGGTGACGACGGGGCCGCGGAGGCGGAAGAGGGAGGAGTCCCCGCGGGTCTCGACCGAGACGACGTGGCCCAGCTCTTCGACGATTCCGGTGAACACGTTCAGTTCTCCTCAGGGGCGGTGGAGGCGGAAGCGAGGGGGGTCGCGGTGATCCGCAGGTCGGGGCCGAGGCGGGCGACGTCGGTGACGTCCAGGCGCAGGGCCCGGGCGATGGTGCCGATGCCGGAGTCGCCCAGGGCGCTCGGCCCGGCGCCCAGCAGGGCGGGGGCGAGGTAGGCGACGACCCGGTCGACGGCGCCGGCCGCGACGAAGGACCCGGCGAGGGCGGCCCCGCCCTCCAGCAGCACGGAGCGGACCCCGCGTCCGTGGAGCTCGGCGAGCAGGGCGTGGACGCCGATGCCGCCGCCGGGCTTGTCCGCGGGCAGGCGGGCGATGTCGGCGCCGGGCAGGTGCCGGGTGTCGGCGTCCTCCCCGACGACGATCAGGGTCGGGGCGGCGGCGTCGAGGACGCGGGCGCCGGGGGTGACGGTGGCGTGGGTGTCGACGACGACGCGCAGCGGCTGGGTGACGTCGCCGCGCTGGAGCACAGGGCCGCGGACGGCCAGGTGCGGGTCGTCGGAGCGCAGGGTGCCGGAGCCGACGACGACGGCGTCGGCCTCGGCGCGCAGGCGGTGCACGTCGGCGCGGGACTCGGCGGAGCTGATCCAGCGGCTGGTGCCGTCGGCGGCGGCGCTGCGGCCGTCGAGGGTGGCGGCGTACTTCCACAGGACGAAGGGGCGGCGCCGCAGCACCGAGGTGAGCCAGGCGGCGTTGCCGGCGGCGGCCTCGGCCGCGAGGAGGCCGCCCTCGACGTCGACGCCGGCGGCGGCCAGGGTGGCCGCGCCGCCGGTGGCGGTGGGGTTCGGGTCGGCGACGGCGTAGACGACCCGGGCGATGCCGGCGTCGATGAGCGCCTGGGCACAGGGGCCGGTGCGGCCGGTGTGGTTACAGGGTTCGAGGGTGACGACGGCGGTGCCGCCGCGGACGTCGTGCCCGGCGTCGGCCGCCGCGCGGAGGGCGTCGATCTCGGCGTGCGGGCCGCCCGCACGGCGGTGCCGGCCCTCGCCGGCCGTCCGGCCCGCGGCGTCGAGGACGACACAGCCGACGACGGGGTTGGGGCTGGTGGAGCCGAGCGCGCGGGCGGCGAGCGCGATGGCGCGCCGCATGGCGTCCGCTTCGACGGGGCCCTCTCGGGTGGCCACCGGGTCCTCCTGCCTCTTCGGGCACGGACTCCGGGGCTGTCGTACGGAGACGACGAAGAGCGGGAACGCCGCGGTGAGACACCGGTGGCCGGATGGGCCGGTACAGAGGGCCCGCCCACGAGGGACGGCCACCTGTGACGGTGTGCCGCTGCATGCCCGCCGCGCACTGCCTCCCATCCGGACTTTAACCGTCGGTCCAGGAATTTCACCTGGTCAACCGGCCGCTGGCTGCGGACGGGTCGCGGACTGTAACCGCCGGTTCGGACTTTCACCGACCCCGGAGTGCGCTGCGTAAATGGATCTCAGTTCATGCTACGTGATGCCTGACCTGCGGATTCGTTGAACACTGCAGCTCCGGCGAGTCCGAGCGTACGCCGCCGGGGCGCGCGGTGTCCACGGTGATGTGGCGCAGTAGGCGCCGGGCGGGGAGCGGCGGGAAGCGGCGGAAACAGCTCCGGAACGCCTTGCGCCCGACTTGGTCCATACCTATTGACGCACTGGTCTAGTCCTCTTAACCTCTGCCACACCTCCGAGGAATACGGCCCAGGGCCCGCGCGATCCCTGGGCCGCGCGCCGCACATCCCCCACCCGCTCGATGGACCCCCCACCTGGAGGAACCGATCGTGTTGGCCAGAAGCAGATCCGGAAGCGGACGCAAACCCGGACCCAGATCCAGAAACGGAAGCCCGTCCAGTACCGGAAGCGGAAGCGTTCCCCAGCGCCGGGGGATCACCCTCGCCGCCGTCGGCACCGCGCTGGCGGGGCTCGTCCTCGGCACCCTCTCCGCGACCGCCTCGCACGCCGAGGAGCAGTCCGCCTGCCGGCCCGACGGGCTCTACGCCACGCCGGGCGTCGACGTCCCCTACTGTTCGGTGTACGACTCCGCCGGCCGCGAGAAGATGGGCGCCGGCCACCAGCGCCGGGTCATCGGCTACTTCACCGGCTGGCGCACGGGCAAGGACGGCACCCCCGCGTACCTCGCCTCCGACATCCCCTGGGACAAGGTCACCCACCTCAACTACGCCTTCGCGCACCTCGGCCCCGACAGCAAGATCTCCGTCGGCGCCGACGGCCCCGCCAACCCGGCGACCGGGATGACCTGGCCGGGCGTCAAGGGCGCCGAGATGGACCCGGCCCTGCCCTACCAGGGGCACTTCAACCTGCTGGGCAAGTTCAAAAAGCAGCACCCGAATGTCAAGACGCTCATCTCGGTGGGCGGCTGGGCCGAGACCGGCGGCTACATCGACGAGAACGGCAAGCGCGTCGAGGACGGCGGCTTCTACCGGGCGGCGACCAATCCCGACGGCTCGGTCAACCAGACCGGCATCGACACCTTCGCCGACTCGGCCGTCGCCTTCATCAAGAAATACGGCTTCAACGGCGTCGACATCGACTACGAGTACCCGACGTCCATGAAGGACGCCGGTCACCCCAAAGACTGGGTGCTCGCCAACGCCCGCCGCGGCGGGCTCAACAAGGGCTACGCGGCGCTGATGAAGACGCTGCGCGAGAAGCTCGACCGGGCGGGCGCGGCCGACGGGAAGCACTACCTCCTCTCCGTCGCGGCACCCTCGTCCGCGTATCTCCTGCGCGGCATGGAGACGTACCAGACCACGAAGTACCTGGACTACGTCAATGTGATGTCGTACGACCTGCACGGCGCCTGGAACGAGTTCGTCGGCCCCAACGCCGCGCTGTACGACGACGGCAAGGACGCCGAGCTCGCCAAGTGGGGCGTCTACACCACCGCCCAGTACGGCGGCACCGGCTATCTCAACGGCGACTGGGCCTACCACTACTTCCGCGGCGCCCTGCCCGCCGGCCGGATCAACCTCGGCCTGCCGTATTACACCCGCGGCTGGAAGAACGTCACCGGCGGCACCGACGGCCTGTGGGGCACGGCGAAGGCCACCTCCTGTCCCGCCGGATCGGGCCTGACCAGCTGCGGTGACGGCGCCGTCGGCATCGACAACCTGTGGCACGACAAGGACGACAACGGCAAGGAGTCGCCGGCCGGCTCCAACCCGATGTGGCACGCGAAGAACCTGGAGAAGGGCGTCGTCGGGGACTACGCCGGCAAGTTCGGCTTCCCCGCGGGCACCAAGCTCACCGGGACGTACGCCCGCTCCTACGACAAGACGCTCACCGCCCCCTGGCTGTGGAACGCCGAGAAGAAGGTCTTCCTCTCCACGGAGGACGAGCAGTCGGTGAAGGCCAAGGCGCAGTACGTCGTCGACAAGGGCCTGGGCGGCACCATGATCTGGGAGCTGGCCGGCGACTACGGCTGGAACGCGGGCAAGGGCCAGTACGAGCCGGGCGACACCCTCACCAGCACCCTGCACGACGCGTTCGCGGCGGCCCCGGGCTACGGCGCGAAGCGGGCGACGACCGAGCTGCCGAGCCAGGCGATCGACCTGGACGTGAGCTTCACCCAATTCCCCCTGGGCGACTCCAACTACCCCATCAACCCCAAGATCCACATCGTCAACCGGACGAAGGCGACGATCCCCGGCGGGGCGGAGTTCCAGTTCGACTACGCGAGCTCCGCACCGGGCAACGCCAAGGACCAGTCCGGCTGGGGCCTGAAGGTCATCCGCAGCGACCACACCGGGCCGGGCAACGTCGGCGGGCTCAAGGGCGACTACCACCGGGTGTCGGTGAAGCTGCCGGCCTCCCAGTCCCTCGCCCCCGGCGCCTCGGCGGACATCGACTTCGTCTACTACCTGCCCACCTCCACCCCCTCGAACTGGAGCGTCAGCTTCGGCGGCAGGACGTACGCCCTCGCCGGTGACCTGGCCCGCGGCACGACGGTCGTCGACCCGGGCGGTGCCACCCCGACCCCGACCCCGACCGGAACGCCGACGGGCACCCCGACCGGAACGCCCACCGGAACCCCCACCGGCGGCGCCTGCACCGCGCCCTCGTGGGACAAGGCGGCCGTGTACAACAGCGGCGCCACCGTCTCCTGGAAGTCCCGCTCCTGGAAGGCCAAGTGGTGGTCGCAGGGCGAGGAGCCCGGCTCCACCGGCCCCTGGGGGGTGTGGCAGGACCTGGGCGCCTGCTGACCCACCGCACGCGGGGTCCGGCGCGGGGTCGACCCGCACGGACCCCGTCCGGAAGGATGCACGGCCATGAGCACCAGGAACAGGAGCACGGGAGCCCCGGCCCGCGGGCTGCGCCGGGCACGGGTCGCGGTAGCCGTCGTCTTCGCCGTGCACGGCGCCGTCACCGGCGCCTTCGCCACCCGGATCCCCTGGATCCAGGACCACTTGGGCCTCGGCTCCGGGGAGCTCGGCATCGCGCTCGCCTTCCCCGCGATCGGCGCCGCGTGCGCGATGCCCCTGGCGGGCCGGATCAGCCACCGCTTCGGTTCCCGGGCCGCGCTGCGCGGGCTGCTCGCCCTGTGGTGCGCCTCCCTCGCGCTCCCCGCCCTCTCCCCCGGGCTGCTCACCCTGTGCGCCGCGCTCGCGGTGTACGGGGCGACGGCCGGCACGGCCGACGTCGCCATGAACGCGCTCGGGGTGGAGACCGAGGAGCGGCTGGGCCGCTCGATCATGTCGGGGCTGCACGGGATGTGGAGCGTGGGGACGCTGGCCGGCGCGGCCGTCGGCACGGTCGCCGCGCACGCCGGTCTCGACGCCCGCGTCCACCTCGGCCTCATGGCCCTGCTGCTCACCGTCCTCGGCGCGGTGGTCTGCCACTGGGTCCTCGACCTGCGCACCCCAGCCGAGGAGCACCCGCCGCCGCGCTTCTCGCTGCCGCCGCGCTCCGCGCTCGCCATCGGGGCGGTGGGCTTCTGCGCGGTCTTCGCCGAGGGGGCCGGGCTGGACTGGTCCGCGGTCTACCTCCGCGACGCCGTCGGCACCGACGCCGGCCTGGCGGCGGCCTGCACCACCGCCTTCTCGTGCACGATGGCGGCGGCCCGATTCGCCGGTGACGGCGCGGTGCGGCGGTTCGGCCCCGTGCGGACCGTGCGGGCGAGCGGGGTCGTGGCGACCGCCGGCGGGCTGGCGGTGGTCCTCGCGCCGGGTCCCGCGGTCGCCATCGCCGGCTTCGCGCTCCTCGGCCTCGGCATCGCCGTCGTCGTCCCGCTGGCTTTCGCGGCGGCCGGGCGCAGCGGTCCGGCGCCCAGTCAGGCCATCGCCGGGGTCGCGACGATCACGTACACCTCGGGGCTCGTCGCCCCGGCCGCGATCGGGCAGATCGCGCACGCCAGTTCGCTCGCGGTGGCCTTCGGTCTGGTGACGGTCCTCGCGGCGGGCCTGGTGGCCGGGGCCGGCGTGCTGCGGCCCGCGGCGCGGACGGCGGCCGGCGCCGGGCGGCCCGCGCGGGATCCCTCGGCGGCGGAGTGAACGGCGGCGCGGAGTGAACGACGGCGTGGCGAACGGCGGTGGGACGAACAGCGGGACGGGCCGCACGGCGGGCCCGTGAGGGTCCTCCGTACGGCCCGGCCGACCGGTGGGATACCGGGTGTTACAGGATGCCGAGCAGACCGCCGAGGCCGCCGCCGAACCCGCCGAAGCCGTAGCCGTGGCCGTGGTGGCCGTAGCCGTGGTGGCCATAGCCGTAGTGGCCGTGGCGGCCCTTGTGGTCGCAGTCGCGGTCGCCCCAGCGACCGTCACGGTCACCCCAGCGGCCGTCACGGTCGCCCCAGCCCCAGCGGCCGTCGTGGTGGCGGCCGCAGTCGTCGTGGTGACGGCCGCCCCAGCCGTCGCGGTCATGGTGGTGACCGCACCGGCCGTGGTCACGGCCGTGGTCGCGGTCCCGGTCACCGTCGTGGTCGCGGTCCCGGTCGTGGTGCCACGACTGGACGGCGGGCGTGGACGGGGTGGCCGAGGCCACACCGGCGAGCGGGACGATGGTGGCCGCGGCGAGGACGGCGGCGGCCGCGGTACGGCCGACGAACTTACGCATGTGTGTCTCCTGGTTGGCAGGAATCGGACACGAGGACGCATACCGCGCCCGCACCGGGGATCACCGCACGGCGGTTGTCATACCGTCGTACGAGTCATCAATTGCTCCGGTTGCAGCAGCCGCCCGGGCGCCGCGACCCGCTCGAGGCGGCGAGGAGCACGGCGCGGCGCGGCTTAGCATGGTCCGGATCTCCCCCACCACGAACATCTGGAGCAGTCATGGGCCTCGGCGTGCGCTGGACTCTGCACGGCGACGGGCGCACCCCCGCCCCCGGGGCCGTCGTCCGACCGGACGAGCGGCTCTCGTGGCCCCGCACCGCGGGCCTCGGCGCCCAGCACGTGGTCGCGATGTTCGGCGCATCGTTCGTCGCGCCCGTTTTGATGGGTCTTGACCCGAATCTCGCGATCATGATGTCTGGCGTCGCCACGATCATGTTCCTGCTGGCGACCCGCGGCCGGGTGCCCAGCTACCTCGGCTGCAGCCTCTCCTTCGTCGGGGTCGCCGCGATCATCCGGGCCCAGGGCGGCGGCAGCGCCGCGATCACCGGCGCGATCCTCGTGGTCGGCGCGGCGCTGTTCCTGAGCGGTCTCGCGGTGCGCAAGTTCGGCGCCCGGATCATCCACGCGGCGATGCCGCCGGTGGTCACCGGTGCCGTGGTCATGCTGATCGGCTTCAACCTCGCCCCGGTGACGGCCCGTACGTACTGGCCGCAGGACCAGTGGACGGCCCTGCTCACCATGCTCTTCACCGGGCTCGCGGTGGTGTGTCTGCGCGGCTTCTGGTCCCGGGTGGCGATCTTCCTCGGGCTGCTCTTCGGCTACGGGATCTCCTGGGTCTTCGACCGGATCTTCGGAAAGATCCACTCCGTGCACGGCGGGACGGAGGCCGTCGACCACTGGCGCCTGGACCTCTCCGCCGTCTCCCGGGCCGACTGGGTGGGCCTGCCCTCCTTCCACGCGCCGAGCTTCAGCTGGTCGGCGATCCTGGTGGCGCTGCCCGTGGTCATCGCGCTGATCGCGGAGAACGCGGGACACGTCAAGGCCGTCGGCGAGATGACCGGCGACCCCCTGGACGACCAGCTCGGCACCGCGATCGCCGCGGACGGCGCGGCGACGGTGCTCTCCACGGCGGTCGGCGGCCCGGCCAACACCACCTACTCCGAGAACATCGGGGTCATGGCGGCCACCCGCGTGTACTCCACCGCCGCCTACTGGGCCGCGGCGGGCTTCGCCCTGCTCTTCGGCGTCTGCCCCAAGTTCGGCGCCGTCGTCGCGGCCGTGCCGGGCGCGGTGCTGGGCGGCATCACCGTCATCCTGTACGGAATGATCGGCCTGCTCGGCGCGCAGATCTGGGTCCACAACAAGGTGGACCTGCGGAACCCGCTGAACCTGGTGCCGGTCGCCGCGGGCGTCATCATCGGCATCGGCGGCGTCAGCCTGAAGATCAGCGACAACTTCGAGCTCAGCGGCATCGCGCTCGGCACGATCGTGGTCCTCTCCGGCTACCACGTGCTCCGCGCCCTGGCCCCCGCCCACCTCAAGCAGCAGGAGCCCCTGCTGGACTCGGGCACGAGCGGCTACGACTCGCCGGCCGAGCCCAAGTAGCCGTCGGCGCGCGGGGGCAGGAGTCCCCGCGGCTCATCCGTTCCGGTCATCCACGCCTCATCCGCGTCTACGCTGCGTACACCGCTGTCACCCTGCGTGTATGACGACGACAGGGGTGCGGCCGGGCGTGCCGGCCGGCATCGAGGGTGTGCTGCAGCGGATGCGGGGGCTGGAGGCGGCGCTGCCGCCGCGGGACGGGGTGGCCGTCTTCAACCGGGTGTATCTGAGGGTCACCGAGGAGATCGCACGGCAGGTGGCGGCCGGTGTCTTCGCGGACCACCGGGTGGCCGCGGAGCTGGACGTCCGCTTCGCCCGGCGGTATCTGACGGCCGTGGACCGGGCGGCGGCCGGCTGCCGGGCGCCGGCGTGCTGGCGGCCGCTGTTCCAGCTGCGGGGGCACCCGGCCGTCCGGCCGCTGCAGTTCGCGCTGGCGGGCATCAACGCCCACATCGGGCACGACCTCGCGCTGGCCCTCGCCGAGACCTGCCGGGTGCTGGAGGCCGAACCGCGTGCGCTGGAAGGCGACTTCGACCGCATCGGGAATCTGCTGGCGGCCCTGGAGGAGCGGATCCGTGAGGATCTGATGCCGGGCCCGGACGCCTTGGACATCGCCGATCCGCTCACCCACCTGGTGGGGGCCTGGAGCCTGGAGGCGGCGCGGAGCGCGGCGTGGGCGTCGTTCCGGGCGCTGTGGGCGGTCCGCGGCCTGCCCGATGTGGCGGAGGACCTCACCGAGCGGATGGACGCGGGGGTGGGGCTGGTGGGGCGCTGTCTGCTCACGCCGTTGCGCTAGGCGCCGGCCCGGGGTGGGGGCTTTACGGCTGCTCTTCGGCTGCGGACGGTCGTTGCCACGTTGCCGCCTGCGGCGGCGAGCGCCCTGCGGGCGCGTCCTCAAACGCCGGACGGGCTGAAAAGCCCGTCCGGCGCTTGAGGGCCAAGCCCCTTGATGCGGCTCAGTCCTCCGGGAGTTCCACCGGGGCGATCTCGTCGTACACGTCGCCCGGGCCCGGGTTCGTGCCGTCCGTGGCGCCGCCGAACTGGTGCATCACACCCCACACCGCGTTGATCGCGGTCTGCACGGCGCCCTCGGCCCAGCCGGCCGTCCAGGAGATGTCGTCGCCCGCGAGGAACAGGCCGCGCTTGTCCTCGGGGAGCCGGTCCTGCATGAAGTGGGTGAACAGGCGCCGCTGGTAGCGGTAGTGGCCCGGCAGGTTGGCCTTGAACGCGCCCATGAAGTAGGGCTCGTTCTCCCACGAGACGGTGACCGGGTTGCCGATGATGTGGCGGCGGATGTCGACCTTGGGGTAGATCTCGCCGAGCGACTTGAGCATGACCTCCATGCGCTCGTTCGCCGACAGCGGCAGCCACTTGAGGCTGTCGTCGCACCAGGTGTACGAGAGGCAGATGACGGCCGGCTTGTCGGGGCCGTCGTCCAGGAGGTAGGTGCCGCGGGTCATCCGGTCGGTGAGCGTCATCGACATGACGTCCCGGCCCGTCTCCTCGTCCTTGTCGAGCCAGAACGGCCGGTCGACGGGCACGAACAGCTTGGACGACTCCATGTAGTGGGTGCGCTCCATCGCCGTCCAGTGGTCGATGGGGAAGAGCGAGTCGTCGCACTCGATCTTCGACAGCAGCATCCAGGACTGCGCGGTGAAGACGGCGGCCCGGTAGGTGCTGATGTCACCGGTCGCGTCGGTGACCGTGATGCGGTTGCCGGCCGTGCGGTGCATCCGGGTCACGGCGGGGCGGGGCTCGCCGTTGTGCAGGGAGGAGAGCGAGGTGCCCGGCGCCCAGTGGACGATCTTCTCGGGCTCGCGCTCCCACAGGCGCAGCGGCAGCTGCTGCGAGCCGCCGACGATGCCGCGGTGGTGGTCGTCGGCCTCGGTGTAGACGACGCGCAGGATCTCCAGGATGGAGTTGGGGAAGTCGGTGTCCCAGCCGCCGGTGCCGAACCCGACCTGGCCGAAGATCTCGCGGTGCTTGAAGGACTTGAAGGCCTCGGACTCGCAGAGGAAGCCGTAGAAGGTCTGGTTGTCGAGCTTCTCGACGAGCTTCGCCCAGATCTCCCGGATGCGCGGCACGTCGCGTTCGCGCATGGCCTGGTTCATGTCGGAGAAGTCCGCGCCCTCCTCCAGACAGGCGTTCCACGCGTTCATCACGTCGCGGTAGACCTGCGGGAGGTCGTCGACGGTGACGGCGTAGTGGGACTCGCCCTTGAGGTCGACGACCGTGGAGGGGGTCTCCGGCGCGAGCGGGTTGGGGAACGGCTTGGTCTCCAGCCCGACGAGGTCGATGTAGTGCTGGAAGGCCGTGGAGGACGGCGGGAAGCGCATGGCGCCCATCTCCGCGGTCAGCGGCCCGCTGTCGCCCTCGGCGTCACAGCCCTCGAAGCCGACCGTCCGCAGCCGCCCGCCGATCTGGTCCGCCTCGTAGACGACGGGCTTGAGGCCCATCTTCATCAGCTCGTAGGCGGTGATGATGCCGGACAGGCCGCCGCCGATGACCGCGACCTCGGTGCCGTGCTCGGTCGCCGGTATCTGGCCGAGGCCCGCCGGGTGGGCGAGGAAGTCGTCGTACGGGAAGGGGAAGTCCGGGCCGAACATGGTGATCGGCGGCAGGGCCGGCTCCGACTGCTCGTCGTGGGCGGCGTTGGGCACCATGGACGTCATCGGCTGAACTCTCCTGCGGGATGGGGGGCGGGCTCGGGCGGTGGGGGCCGGGGCCCGGGCGGTGGGGATGTCAGATGAGCGAGGTGTACAGCGCGGGGCGGCGGTCGCTCAGGTAGGTGTTCTCGGCGCGGGACGCCTTCAGCAGCGCCGGGTCGGCGTCGGCGACGATCAGGTCCTCACCGGCGCCGGCGCGGGCCCGCACGGTCCCGTCGGGGGCGGCGAGGCAGCTGAGTCCGGCGAAGGAGAAGTCCCCCTCGGTGCCGCAGCGGTTGGCGTAGGCGATGTAGAGCTGGCTCTCCCACGCGCGGGCCGGGACGATCGTCTGCGGGACGATCTCGTAGGGGCGCATCAGGGCGGTCGGCACGAGCAGCACCTCGGTGCCGGCGAGGGCGTGCGCCCGGACGGGCTCGGGGAACTCCACGTCGTAGCAGATCAGCAGGCCCAGGCGGACGCCGTCGAGGTCGGCCTGGACGAGGGGGTCGGTGCCGGGCGTGAAGTAGGTGGTCTCGAACGCACCGAAGAGGTGGGTCTTGCGGTAGTTCGCGAGGCGTGTGCCGTCCGGCCCGACGAGCTGGAGGGAGTTGAAGATCGTGTCGCTGTCGTCGGCGGCGCGCTCGGGGTAGCCGTAGCCGATGGCGAGGCCGTGCTCGGCGGCGATGCGCGCGACGGCGCGGGCGCCGGGCCCGTCGGCGGGCTCGGCGAGGTCGCGGACGGCGTCGCCGAGGGCGTAGCCGGTGAGGAAGAGCTCGTTGGTGAGCAGCAGCCGGGCGCCGGCGGCGGCGGCCCGGCGCGCGGCGGCGGCCAGGGCGTCGAGGCTCGCGGACGGGGCGGAGGGAACGCCGGAGGGGCCCTGGTACAGCGCGATGCGCAGCGGCGTCATGCGGCCTCTCTTCACCTGGTCGGGCGGGCGTTCGTTTAGGTCGCCTTGACGGTACGGGGCGGTAACTCCGCCCGACAAGGCGCCTCCGTTGCGCGCAGGTAGGTGATGTGTTGCGCCTTTCGGGCCGTTCGCCGCGATTCGTTGCGCGGGGTGCCGTGGTCCCGTGCGGGAGGGTGCCTCCGCCGGACGGTGGAGGCGGCCTCCTCCCGGGGGCCGAGCACGGCCCGCCGGTGCCGGGCCGTGCGGTGGAGCGTGATCGTCCGGCGGCGGGACGTGGGAGGAGGGGCCGGGGCGGGAGGCTGGTTCCAGGCCGGAGGAGACCGGCCGGAGGATTCCGCTTCAGCCGTCGAAAGGCCCGTCGCCATGTTTGCTCACCGCGCCCCGCGTATCCGCTCCCGCGTCCGTGCCGCCGCTGTCGGGGGTGCGCTGCTGGTGGTGTCGGCCGCCGGGACCGCTCTCGCCGATGGTTCGGGGGGCGGTTCCCCGGCGCCGCAGGAGCCGAGTGTGACCGGTTCCGCGAAGATGTACCGCTCCTCCGGGGACAAGGTCCACTTCACGTTCGACGCCCACGGCGTCCTGGAGGAGGCGCGCGGCACGTTCCGCTTCAGCCATGCCTTCGCGAGCGGCGGCAGCGCCTTCGCCGAGGGCCGGATCGACTGCCTGGCCACCGGCGGCAAGGTCGCGATGGTCACGGGCGTCATCACCCGCACCGACGAGCCGAAGTTCCAGGGCGTCCGGGTGGGCTTCACCGTCGACGACCGGGGCCGGCACGGCGACCGCGTGGGCTACAGCTGGCTGGCCACCAACGACCCGAGCGCCACCAAGGACCTGCCCAAGTGCGTGAGCTCCGCGCCGATCGAGATCTTGGAGAAGGGCGACTTCACGGTGGTGCCGTGGCAGTTGCGGCACTAGCCGCTCTGCCGGCAGTCGGGCATGTCATCCAAGGGTGCGCTGTGGCTGGTCGCGCGGTTCCCCGCCCCCCCTTCGGGGCGCGGCCGGACCGCACGGGTGCGACGCGGCGTTACGGACGTTGCCTGGGCCCCGGGCCGATGGCCGTGACCGTCGTGCGGACCAGCGCGCGCAGCCACCCGTGGCCGCTGTCCGCCTCGTGGCGCGGGTGCCAGGCCATGCGGATCTCCAGCGGCGGCAGGTCCAGCGGCACCTCGAAGGTCCGCAGGCCGAGCGCCGCCGCGGCCGGTCCGCCGAGCCGCTCGGGGAGCAGGCCGACGGCGTCGGTGCCGTTCAGGATGTGAAGGGCGGAGGCGAAGGTGGGGACGGCGGCGACCACGCGCCGGCGCAGGCCGTGCGCGGCGAGGGCGGCGTCGACGGGGCCGGTGAGGCGGCCGCGCCGGGAGACGGCGAGGTGGCCCGCGGCGGCGTAGCGGCGCGGGGTGACGGGCCGCCCGTCGAGGAGCGGGTGCCCGGGGCGGGCGACGCCCACCATGCGGTCCTCCAGGAGCGCCTCGACGCGGATCTCCGGTTCGTCGCGGTCGATGACGCCGATCTCCAGGTCGATGCCGCCGTCGCGCAGGGGTGCCAGCCCGGCCGGGCCCTCGGCGAGGAAGCGCAGGGTGACCTTGGGGGCCTCGCGGGCGGCCCGGTCGATGAGCGGGGCGGCGAAGGCCAGGACCTGGCTGTCGTGGGCGCTGAGGGTGAAGGAGCGCTCCAGGGCGGCGGGGTCGGCAGGCTCCTCGGCCGTGAAGAGGGAGCGGGCGTCGTCGAGGAGCGCGCGCACCCGGGGGCGCATGGCCAGGGCCCGGGGGGTGGGGACCATGTGCCGTCCGGCGCGGACGAGGACGGGGTCGCCGAGCGCGCGGCGTATCCGGCCCAGGGTGCGGCTCATGGCCGGGCCGGAGAGGCCCAGCCGGTCGGCGGCCGCGGTGACGGACTGCTCGGCGAGCAGCGCGTCGAGGGCCGTGAGCAGGTTCAGGTCGAGCCGGGGCGGGGTTTCCTCACCGCGGGTTCCACGGCCCCCACCTGGTTCTTCGCGCATGGCGCAAGTATCGGCCGCAGGCCTGGCCCGGGGAAGCGGCCGGTGGCGGTCCGCTCAGGAGGGGGCGCCGGAGCTGAAGCGGCGCAGCAGCGGGGAGAGCACCAGCACCGACTTGGTGCGCTCGACGAACGGCTCTCCCGCGATGCGCTCCAGCACGCGCTCGAAGTGGCGCATGTCGGAGGCGAAGACCTGGACGATGGCGTCCGCCTCACCGGTGACGGTGGAGGCGGACGCCACCTCGGGGTAGCGCGACAGGCCGCGGTGGATCGCCTCGGGCGAGGTGTTGCGGCGGCAGTAGATCTCGATGAAGCCCTCGGTCTCCCAGCCGAGCGCCGCCGGGTCCACGCGGACGGTGAACCCGGTGATGGCGCCCTCGGCCCGCAGCCTGTCCACCCGCCGCTTGACGGCGGGTGCGGACAGGCCGACCTCGGTGCCGATGTCGGCGTAGGAGCGGCGGGCGTCCTCGGCCAGGGCATGGACGATGCGTTGGTCGAGATCGTTCATCTGTCGCACTGCGGGTGGATCACTTCTCTAGAGGTACCTGTGCTTCCCGGGCGAGCCGCGAGCGGCTCTTCCCGTACATGAAGTAGATCACAAGACCCACGGCCATCCAGCCTCCGAAGTACTGCCAGGTGGTGCCGGGCAGGCTGAACATCATGTACACGCACAGTCCGAAGCCGATGGCCGGGAAGACCGGGGCGAGCGGCAGCCTGTGCGAGCCGAAGGGCACCCGCACCCCGGCCAGCGGGGCCCGGAAGCTGCGCTTCATGTCGGGGCGGGTGAAGAAGAGCACGATGACGGCCACGTTGACCAGGGCGAACGCGAAGAGCGTGCCGATGCTGGTGGCGTTGGCGAGCTCGCCGAGCGGCACGGCCGCGGCGAGCAGGCCGCAGAAGACGGAGACGATCACGGTGTTGGCGCGGGGCACCCCGGTCTTGGCGTGGACCTTGGAGAAGGTCTTGGGCACGAGCCCGTCGCGCGACATCGCGAAGAGGATGCGGGTCTGGCCGTAGAGCACGGTCAGGACGACGCTGGCGATGGCGATGACGGCACCGGCGGCGAGGAGCACGGCCCAGAAGCTCTGGCCGGTGACGTCCTTCATGATCCCGGCGAGCGCGGCCTCGGAGCCCTCGAAGTCGCCCCACGGCATGGCGCCGACGGCGACGGCCGCGACGAGCACGTAGAGGGCGGTGACGATGAGCAGCGAGAGCATGATCGCCTTGGGCAGGTCCTTCTTCGGGTCCTTGGCCTCCTCGCCGGCCGTGGAGGCGGCGTCGAAGCCGATGTAGGAGAAGAAGAGGCTGGCGCCCGCGGCGCTGACGCCGCCGAGGCCGAGCGGCATGAACGGCGCGTAGTTGCCGGCGCGGACGCCCAGGAAGGCGACGGCGCAGAAGAGCAGCAGGGCCGCGATCTTCACGCCCACCATGATGGTGTTGGCGCGGGCGCTCTCCTTGGCCCCGCCGAGCAGGAAGGCCATGCAGAGCAGGACGACGAGCAGCGCGGGCAGGTTGAAGTAGCCGCCGTCCTCGCCGGGCGGGTTGGCCAGCGCGGCGGGGATGGTCACGCCGATCGTGCCGTCGAGCAGTTCGTTGAGGTACTCGCCCCAGCCGACGGCGACGGCCGCGACGGAGACGCCGTACTCCAGGATCAGGCACCAGCCGCAGACCCAGGCGACGATCTCGCCGAGGGTCGCGTAGGCGTAGGAGTACGAGGAGCCGGAGACCGGGATGCTGCCGGCCAGCTCCGCGTAGGACAGGGCCGAGAAGAGGGCCGTGAGGCCGGCGATGACGAACGAGACGACGACGGCCGGCCCGGCCTTGGGCACGGCCTCGCCGAGCACGACGAAGATGCCGGTGCCGAGGGTGGCGCCGATGCTGATCATCGTGAGCTGCCACATGCCGAGCGAGCGGCGCAGCGAGCCGCCCTCGCCCTGGCCGCCCTCGGCCACCAGGCGTTCGACCGGCTTGCGCCGCATCAGACCGGCCGCGAAGGCGGCGGCCGGCCGCGGGGACGAGGGCTTCTCGTCGCCTGCGGTGGGGGGCGCTGTGCCCTGGTCCAACACTGGGGGCTCCATTCGTCGCTGCCTGTCGAGGGCGGAGGGGCCCCGGCAGGCCCGACGGCCGCCCGAGGGGTGCGCCGGCAGGGCAGAGCGAACCCGTTGCATGAGGGGGACCGCGAGCAAGCGGTATCCGCCACTCCACGTACAGCGCAGACCCTACGAGGTGGGTACCTGCGCTCGTAATGCACCATTCTTGCGTATGCCCGTCCGATCATTGCGCGTGGGGGTCCGGAACGGGCGATCGTTGCACGTCACATCATGAATCGGTACATGTCGGCGTCCGGAGGGTCGGAACGGGACAGCTCGGAGCCCCTCCGGGAGGGGTGCGCAGTGGCCGAAAAGTGCTGGAAACGCAACACGGCGGGGCGCGGCCCGAAAGGCCGCGCCCCGCCGTGCGGGGTCCTGCGGGAGATCTACTGCCAGCTGGCGTGCAGCGGCTTGCCCTCGGCGTAGCCGGCGGCGCTCTGCACCCCGACGACGGCGCGCTCGGCGAACTCCTCCAGGGAGCCCGCGCCCGCGTAGGTGCAGGAGGAGCGGACGCCCGCGATGATCGAGTCGATCAGGTCCTCGACGCCCGGGCGGGCCGGGTCGAGGAACATGCGGGAGGTGGAGATGCCCTCCTCGAACAGGGCCTTGCGGGCCCGGTCGTAGGCCGACTCCTCGGAGGTGCGGTTGCGCACGGCGCGCGCGGAGGCCATGCCGAAGCTCTCCTTGTACAGCCGGCCGTCGGCCGACTGCTGGAGGTCGCCCGGGGACTCGTAGGTGCCCGCGAACCAGGAGCCGACCATGACGTTGGACGCGCCGGCGGCGAGCGCCATGGCCACGTCGCGCGGGTGGCGGACGCCGCCGTCGGCCCACACGTGCTTGCCGAACTTCTTCGCCTCGGCGGCGCACTCCAGCACCGCGGAGAACTGCGGGCGGCCCACGCCGGTCATCATCCGGGTGGTGCACATGGCGCCGGGGCCCACACCGACCTTGATGATGTCCGCGCCGGCCTCGATGAGGTCGCGCACGCCCTCGGCGGCGACGATGTTGCCCGCGACGATCGGGACCTGCGGGTCGAGGGCCCGCACGGCCTTGACCGCGCTGATCATCGACTCCTGGTGGCCGTGCGCGGTGTCCACAACGATCGTGTCGGCGCCGGCCGCCAGCAGGGCCTTGGCCTTGCCGGCCACGTCGCCGTTGATGCCGACGGCGGCGGCGATGCGCAGCTTGCCGTCCGCGTCGGTGGCGGGGGTGTAGAGCGTGGCGCGCAGCGCGGCCTTGCGGGTGAGGATGCCGACGAGCTTGCCCTCCGCGTCGACGGCGGGGGCGACCTTGCGGTGGCCGGCGTCGAGGCGGTTGAACGCCTCGCGCGGGTCGATGTCGGCGTCGAGGAGCAGCAGCTCCTTGGACATGACCTCGGACAGCTGGGTGAAGCGGTCCACACCGGTCAGGTCGGACTCGGTGACGACGCCGATCGGGCGGTGGCCGTCGTCGACGACGACGCCCGCGCCGTGCGCGCGCTTGTGCAGCAGCGACAGCGCGTCGGCGACGGTCTGGGTGGGGGCGAGGACGATCGGGGTGTCGAGCACCAGGTGGCGGCTCTTGACCCAGGAGATGACCTCGGTGACGACATCGAGGGGGATGTCCTGCGGGATGACCACCAGGCCGCCGCGGCGGGCGACCGTCTCCGCCATGCGGCGGCCGGCGATCGCGGTCATGTTGGCGACCACGAGGGGGATGGTGGTGCCGGTCCCGTCGGGTGCGGACAGGTCGACGCCCTGCCGGGAGCCGACCGCGGAGCGGCTCGGCACCATGAACACGTCGTCGTACGTCAGGTCGTACGGCGGCTTCTGATCGTTAAGGAATCGCATACTGGCTCTCTCACCTGCGGTTTTGAGTACAAAGCGGGTGGGGAGTCAGCACCGAACCAGCGCCGGATCGGGCTGAGGTTCCTGGACCCATCATCCATGATGCTGCCGCGTACTGGCCAATGGGCATCACATTCTGTGATTTCGGCCAGCCGGCGCGGCCCGGGCCTGTGTCTTCTACCAAACGGACTTTTGGGACGTCGCGCGCCGCTCGGCGGTGGTCGGCCGCTCCTCGGAGCAGCTCCCTTCGCCTGGGCACGGCCAAGGCTGAGCAGGTCCTGCGGCGCCTCACCCGCGGCGGGCCCGAGCACCCCGCTTACCGCGCGCTTGAGGAACTCGGGCGGACGGTACGGACGCCGCCGGTGCCCTGCGGGCTCACAGATCGTGCCGGCGGACGGCGACCACAGCGACGACTGCTGCGGCGAGGGGCCAAGCCGCGTACGCGATCCACGACCCGCTGATGGTCGCCGGGTAGGGGGCCGATCCGAAGGGGTCGCCCACCTGCACCAGCCGTTCCCACGCACTGCGGGGCAGCGCGTGAAGGACGGCGGACGACCAGCGGTGGCGGTCGTTGAGGAGGAACGGCAGCAGCAGGAGAATGCCGGTGAACGTCACGAGGGTGGCTGCGGTGTGCCGGATGAGGGCGCCGAGGCCCATCCCGATCAGTGCGCACAGCGGAGCGAGCAGAGCGGACGCCGTGACGGCGCGGAGCACGCCGGGGTAGTCGAGGGGCAGGCCGATGCCCCGGCCGGACAGGATGGCCTGTGTCACGCCGAACGAGGTCCCCGCGACGACCGTGCCGTAGACGAGCATGACCCCCGTGACGACGGCCATCTTGGCCGCTACGACCGATCGGCGGGCCGGTACTGCCGCGAAAGTCGTGCGGATCTGTCCGCTGCTGTACTCGCCGACGACCGTGAGGGCGCCGATGCTGCCGGTGGCGAGTATCAGGACCATGCAGGCGCCGATGGTGAAGGCGTCCCGCATGGCCCAGATCGGAACGAAGAGAGCCCGGATCCCTTCGTCGTAGGTCGGCCAGTTGGTGTAGTCCGCGACGGCCGCGCTGACGTTGATGGCGATGATGACCAGCGCGCCGGCCCCGAACGCCCAGGAAAGGGACCGCAGCGACCAGAGTTTGATCCACTCGGCGGCGAGGAGGTCCCGGAAGCGGGCGCCGGGCTCGGCGGCGCGCACGGCGGCCGAGACTCCCGTGTGCTGTGTGGTGGTCGAGGTCATCGGGATTCTCCTGCGAGGTATTCGACGCTGTCCGCGGTGAGTTCCATGAACGCCTCCTCCAGTGAGGAGGCACGGGTGGCCAGTTCAAGAAGCACGATGCGGTGGTGGGAGGCGAGTTCCCCGATGCGAGCCGCGCTCAGGCCGGTCACGGTGAGCCACTTCTCGGCGCCCGAGCCGTCCGGCTGTACCGAAGCGCCCTCGGCTTCGAGCGCAACTGCCAGCGCGGTGAGGTCGGGTGTCCGCACGGTCACGCTCCGGCGGGTGCCGCGGGCCGCGAACTCCGTCACGCTCTCGTCGGCGATCAGCTCGCCCCGGCCGATGACGATCAGGTGCTCGGCGGTGTTCTGCATCTCGCTCATCAGATGGCTGGAGACGAACACGGTGCGCCCCTCGGCGGCCAGCCGCCTGAACAGGCCGCGTACCCACCGCACGCCCTCCGGGTCCAGGCCGTTGACCGGCTCGTCGAACAGCAGCACCGGAGGGTCGCCGAGCAGAGCCGTGGCGATGCCGAGCCGCTGCTTCATGCCCAGGGAGAACCCGCCGATGCGGCGCCGGGCCGCAGGGGCCAGTCCCACCTCCTCAAGGACCTCGTCCACCCGGCGCCGCGGGATACCGTTGCTGCGGGCCAGAGCGGACAGATACGCCACTGCGCTGCGACCGCCGTGGACGTCATGGGCGTCGAGCAGGGCGCCTGCATGGCGCAGGCCGCGCGGATGGTTCCGGAACAGGTGACCGTCGATGGTGGCGGTGCCGCTGGTGGGTTCGGTCAGGCCGAGGAGCATGCGCAGCGTGGTGCTTTTGCCGGCACCGTTGGGCCCGAGGAACCCGGTGACGTGCCCGGGGCGCACGGTGAAGGTCAGGCCGTCGACGGCAATGGTCTTGCCGTATCGCTTGGTCAGTTCGTTGACTTCGATCACCCGGCCAACGGTGCCGGGGAGAGCACCCGTTTGGCATCGGTCCGTCGGCTGCACTCGCGGGCGAGCTTGTATCCCGTGGGCGTACGCCCACGGGCCAATGTTCCGCCGCTGGTCAGGCGATTACGATCGCCCCATGTCCGCCAAGCCGCGTCCCCTGCTGTCCTGGCACCTGCGGCCGGCCGCGCGGGCGGCCCTGGCCTGGTGCGGGGCGATCGCCTACCCGTTCGCACTGTTCTTCGCAGCACGCGGCACGCCTTTCGACTCCCCCGGCTTGCCCTTCGTGTCGGCGGCCGCGGTCACGGTCCTGCCTCTCGGACTGCTGCACCGCCGCCCACTGCCGGCCCTGGCACTGATGCTCCTGGGTACGTACGTCACGGCGACGACAACCCCGTTCTGGCAGGTCGTGTATCTGCTGGTTCTGGCGAACGACCTCGCCGCCGGATACATCGTGGCCACCCGGCCTCGCCGCATCGCGGTCACCGCTGCCGTCCCGACGCTCGGCGTACAGATCGCCTTCGCCGCACGCCTCGGGACCGGGACGGACGGCTTCGCCCGCACGGTCGTGGTCCTCGTACTGGCGCTCGCCGCCGCCTGGATGACCGGCCATTCGGTGCGCGAACGCCGCGAGCACGCCGCGGCGCTGCGCTCGCAGACCGCCGCCCGGGCCGTCGCCGCAGAACGGCTCCGGATCGCCCGTGAGCTGCACGACATGATCGCGCACAGCATCGGCGTCATCGCCATCCAGGCAGGCGTGGGCCGCCGGGTCATCGACACACAGCCGGACGAGGCGCGCAACGCGCTGGCCACCATCGAAGACACCAGCAGGGAAACCCTCGCCGGGCTGCGGCGCACCCTGGGCGCACTGCGCCGCACCGAACCGGGCCCTGGGGCGGAGGCCGCGCCGCGCGAGCCTGCCCCGGGGCTGGCCGACCTGGACCGGCTGACCGCGTCGACGAAGGACGCGGGCGTCCATGCCGACGTGCGGTGGCTCGGAGAACGACGGCCCCTGCCCCCCGACATCGACCTGGCCGCCTTCCGGATCGTCCAGGAAGCACTCACCAACGTCGTACGCCACGCGGACACCCCCGACTGCCGCGTCACCATCGGCAACCAAGACGGCGAACTGACCATCGAGGTCGCCGACGACGGCCGCGGCGGCCTCACCTCCGGCACCGGATACGGCATCACCGGGATGCGGGAACGCGTCAGCCTGCTACGCGGCCAGTTCACCGCCGGCCCGCGCCCCGAGGGCGGCTTTCGCGTGGCAGCCCGGCTCCCCCTCTCCGAAGGAGTGCACATCTCATGACGGTCCGCGTCGTGCTCGTCGACGACCAGCCATTGGTCCGCAGCGGTCTGCGCGTCTTGATGGCCGACGCCCCTGACATCGACGTCGTGGGAGAGGCCGGAACCGGCGCCGAAGCGGTCCAGTTGGTCCGGGACACCAAGCCCGACGTGGCGGTGATGGACATCCGCATGCCGGGCATGGACGGCATCGAGGCCACCGGGCTGATCACGGCAGCCGCGGGAGCGACGCGCGTCCTCATCCTCACCACGTTCGACGACGACGAGTACGTCTACGGCGCGCTCCGAGCGGGTGCGAGCGGGTTCCTCGTCAAGGACATGGCACTGGACGACATCCTCGGGGCGATCCGCGTGGTCGCCGCCGGAGACGCCCTGATCGCCCCGAGCGTCACGCGCCGCCTGATCGCAGAGTTCGCTGCCCGCCCCGAACCGGCCCCGCGTCCACGACCGGTCGGGAACATCACCGAGCGGGAACGCGAGGTACTGGCCCTCATCGGACGCGGCATGTCCAACAGCGAGATCGCCGCCCATCTCCACATCAGCGTGGCCACGGCAAAGGCACACGTAGCACGGCTACTCACCAAACTCGAAGCCCGCGACCGGGTCCAACTCGTCATCACCGCCTATGAAATCGGCTTGGCAACGCCATCTCGGTGAAACACCAGGCACCGCAGTCGCCGAAGCGCGACGGCCCAAGGCGCCCAGCCTGGGCCGGGCCGCCCTCGCGGCGGCCGACGAGGACCCGGAGGAAGGCCCGGCCAACCTCGCCGACCGCCTGGCCCTGGAGATGCGCCTGCTGATCAGCGCGCTCGGCAAGCACACCGTCACCGACCTGACCCGGAGGACCTCTGGACGGGCGGCTGACAGGACGGCAACGGCCGGGCGACATCCGGGAGCGGGACGTCACCCGGCCGCGTACGGGCCCGGTCAGCGGTAGGAGTGCTCCGGTGCGGGGAAGGCCCCGGAGACGACGTCGTCGGCGAAGGCCCGAGTGGCGTCGGTGAGCACGGTCGCCAGGTCCGCGTACTTCTTGACGAACTTGGCCGGCCGTTCGGTCAGTCCGGCCATGTCCTGCCAGACGAGGACCTGGGCGTCGCAGCCGCCGCCGGCGCCGATGCCGATGGTCGGGATGGACAGCGCGTCGGTGATCCGCTGCGCCAGCTCGGCCGGCACGCATTCGAGGACGACGGAGAACGCGCCGGCCGCCTCCAGCGCCTTGGCGTCGGCCATCAGCTCCTCCCCGGCCTCACCGCGGCCCTGGACCCGGTAGCCGCCGAAGGTGTTCACGGACTGCGGGGTCAGCCCGAGGTGGCCCATCACGGGTATGCCGGCCTCGACCAGCGCCCTGGCCTGGGCCTCCACCCGGCGCCCGCCCTCCAGCTTGATCGCGTGGGCGCCGCTCTCCTTCAGGAACCGGGCGGCGCTGGTGAGGGCCTCGGCGACCCCGGTCTGGTACGAGCCGAAGGTGAGGTCGGCGACGATCATCGCGTGCTCCGTGGCGCGCACCACCGCCGAGGTCAGGGGGATCAGCTCGTCGACGGTCACCGGGAGGGTCGACTCGTGCCCGAAGACCACCATCCCCGCCGAGTCCCCGACGAGCAGGACGGGGATCCCCGCCCGGTCGAAGATGCTCGCGGTCATGCAGTCGTACGCGGTGAGCATGGGCCACTTCTCACCGCGGCGCTTGGCCTCGGCGATGTCGCGGACGGTGACCCGGCCCTTCTTCCGCCCGCCGTACAGCGCGGTCGGCTCGGCGTCGGAGGGCGTGGGGAGTACTGCGGACATGAACGGCTCCAGAAGATGAGGAGGACGGCCTGGCGGCCGGCCGGCACCTGTCCGGAAGGACCGGTGGCCACTGCACGGAGATCGTTCCAGCGGTCTCAACTCTTAGTCAATCCTAGAAGATTGACAGGAAGGGCCAAGGAATTGCTTAGCTCTCAGCTGGTGCGGGCGGCCCGCGCGGGCACGGCGGAAACACGACGGCCCGCCCAGGCCGCTCTCGGCGGCCTGAACGGGTCGTGGAGGAAGGAGAGGCGTGCTACGCGCCGTCGGGGTCGGTCCGGTCCAGCGCGGGCCGCGGGCCCGGGCCGGTCTCCAGCAGCAGGTAGTCCGCAGCGGCGGTGTCCGTCACCAGGCTGGTGACCAGCCCGGAGCGCAGCACCGCGCCGATCGCCGCCGCCTTGCGCAGCCCGCCGGCGATGGCGACGACCTCGGGTATGCGACGCAGCCGGTCCGCCTCGACCGTGATGCAGCGCTCCCCCAGATCGCGGCCGATGCGGCGGCCGTCGGCGTCGAAGAGGTGCGCGGACATCTCGGCGGCCGCGCCCAGGGAGGCGTAGTGGGCGCGCTCCTCCTCGGAGAGCATGTCGTAGACGGTGGAGATGCCCGGCGCCCAGGAACCGATGGAGACGGCCGCGACGGTGACCTTGTCGAAGTACTCGAAGGCCCGGGCGATGCCCGTCTGGCCGCGCAGCGCGGCGGCGGTCGCGGAGTCGGGCAGCAGCATCGGCGCGTAGATCGGGTGCGCCTCGCCGCCCGACACCTGCGCCGCGCGGCGCACGGCCTCCACCGAGCCGCGCTCGGCGGTGCCCGCGTCGTAGACGCCGGTGAGCTGGACGACCGTGCAGGGCGGCAGCCGGTGCAGGGCCGCGGCCATGTGGATCGTGGAGCGGCCCCAGGCGAGGCCGAGCACGTCGCCCTCGTTCACCAGCTCGCCGAGCAGGTCCGCGGCCACCTCGCCGAGGTTCTCGGGGTCGGGCGCGTCGTCGGCGGCGTCGGCCGGGGACTCCACGACGACCGCGTGCCGCAGGCCGTAGCGGGCGCGCAGGGCGTCGGAGCGCTCCGCGTCCAGCTCGGCGGGCACCCGGATCTCGATCCGGACCAGATCGCGCTCGAGCGCCGTCTCCAGCACCCGGGCGACCTTGAAGCGGCTCACGCCGAACTCCTCGGCGATCTGGATCTTCGACTTGCCCTCGAGATAGAAGCGGCGGGCCATGGCCGCCGCCTGCACCAGCTCGGCGGGCCCCATCGGCGTGGCTGAACGGCCCGTCGACACCGCGGTCTCCTCACTTCTGTGTTCCAGCTGTGGACTCGACCGTCATCCTGTCAGATGCGGCGGTCCTTGATCAGGCCCTGCCCGCCGCCCTCAGCAATTCGGGCGAGGACGGGGGCCGGTTCAGTGGGCGCAGGCCCAGGGCGCCCCGGCCGTGGCGCTCTCCGCCTGCGCGCGCAGGGACCGTACGGCCGCCGCCGGGTCATCCGTACCGTAAACGGCGGATCCGGCCACGAAGACGTCCGCGCCCGCCTCGGCGCAGCGCTCGATGGTCTCCGCGGAGACCCCGCCGTCGACCTGCAGCCACATCTCCAGGCCGTGCCGGGAGATCAGCTCACGGGTGCGGCGGATCTTCGGCAGCATGATGTCGAGGAACGCCTGGCCGCCGAAGCCGGGCTCGACCGTCATGATCAGCAGCATGTCCAGCTCGGGCAGCAGGTCCTCGTACGGCTCGATCGGCGTCGCCGGCTTGAGCGCCATGGACGCCCGCGCCCCCTTGGCCCGGATCTCCCGCGCCAGCTTCACGGGCGCGGCCGCGGCCTCCGCGTGGAAGGTGACGGAACCCGCCCCGGCCTCCACGTACTGCGGCGCCCAGCGGTCCGGGTCCTCGATCATCAGGTGGCAGTCCAGCGGGGTGTCCGTGGCCCGGCCGAGCGCCTCCACGATCGGCACGCCGAGCGTGAGGTTGGGGACGAAATGGTTGTCCATGACGTCGACATGGAGCCAGTCGGCGCCCTTGACCGCCTCCGCCTCGGCGGCGAGGCGGGCGAAGTCGGCGGAGAGGATGCTGGGGTTGATCTGCACGGCCATGCCTCAAGACTGCCATGCCGCTGCCGCGGGGGTGACACGGGTGCCCTCCGGCCGGCGCCGGGGCCGCTGCGGGGGTACGCCGGGTACGAGGTTGCGCCCCCATGGCCCCGCCGGCCGCTGCGCGGCGGTGTCCTCAAACTCCCCCGGCTACTGCTGGGGGAGTTTGAGGACGCGCCCGCAAGGCGCTTGCCGCCGCAGGCGGCAACGACGGGCCGCGGCCGCAGTCCCCACCGGGCCGGCCCTAGACCCGCCGCAGCAGCGCCAGATACATCGCGTCCGTACCGTGCAGGTGCGGCCACAGCTGGACGTCGGGGCCCTCGCCCAGTGCCGGGACGCCCTGCATGAGGGGGCGGGCGTCGATCCACTCGGCGCGGACGCCCTCCCGCTTGAGGACGTCCTTCACGACCGCCCCGGTCTCGGCGGGGTGCGGCGAGCACGTCGCGTAACCGACGACGCCGCCGACGCGGACGGCGCGCAGCGCCTCCCGCAGCAGGTCGCGCTGGAGCGACGCGAAGCCGGCCAGGTCCTCGGGCCGGCGGCGCCAGCGGGCTTCGGGGCGGCGGCGCAGGGCGCCGAGGCCGGTGCAGGGCACGTCGACCAGGACCCGGTCGAAGACGCCCTCCCGCCACGGCGGGCGGGTGCCGTCGGCGGCGATGACCTGGTACGGGCCGGGGTTGCCGGCCAGGGCCCGCTCGACGAGGCGGGCCCGGTGCGGCTGCTTCTCGGAGGCCAGCAGCGCCGCCCCCCGCTGCGCGGCGAGCGCGCCGAGCAGGGCGGCCTTGCCGCCGGGGCCCGCGCAGCCGTCGAGCCAGCGGCTGTCCGGACCGTCCAGGGGCGCGTTGGCCAGGGCGAGGGCCACGAGCTGGCTGCCCTCGTCCTGCACGCCCGCCCGGCCCTCGCGGACGGCGTCCAGGGCGCCCGGCTCACCGCCCTCGGCGAGCCGCACGGCGTGCGGCGACCAGCGGCCGGGCAGCGCGGAGTCCTCGCCGACGGCCGCCAGCAGTTCCTCGGTGGTGGCCCGGCCGGGGCGGGCCACCAGGGTGACCTCGGGGCGTTCGTTGTCGGCGTCCAGCAGGTCCTCGATGCCGGCCCGGCCGCCGCCGAGGGCGTCCCACAGCGCGGAGACGATCCAGCGCGGGTGGGAGTGCACGACGGCGAGGTGCTGCTCGGGGTCCTCCTCGTAGGGCGGGGCGACCTTTTCCAGCCAGCTTTCGAGGTCGTGCGCCGTGATCTTCCGCAGGACGGCGTTGACGAACTTGGCCCGGCCGTCCCCCAGCACCACGCGGGCGAGCTCGACGCTGGCCGAGACCGCGGCGTGCGGCGGGATGCGGGTGCCGAGCAATTGGTGGGCGCCCAGGCTCAGGACGTCCAGCACCGGCGGGTCCACCTCGCGCAGCGGCCGGTCGATGCAGGAGGCGATGATCGCGTCGTACGTGCCCTGGCGGCGCAGCGTCCCGTAGACCAGCTCGGTGGCGAGGGCGGCGTCGCGGGTCTCGAAGCCCTCCTGCTCGCGGGCCTTGCGCAGCAGCGGCGGCAGCACGAGGTTCGCGTACGCGTCCCGCTCGTCCACGGCCCGCAGCGCCTCGAAGGCGAGGATCCGCACCGGGTCCTTCTTGGGCCGGCGGTAGGGCTTTGCGGGGCGGCGGGGGGCGCGATCGTTCACGAAAGGTGCTCCGGAGCTGAGTGGTGAAGGGGTCCAGCCTACGCTGTCGCCCTCACTCCCCGCCGAGCCGCTCGTCGGCACCGATCCGCACGCCGCGGGCCCAGTCGGCGGCCTTCATCGGCTTCTTGCCCTGCGGCTGGACCCACAGCAGCTCGACGGCGTGCGAGCCGGTGCCGAGGTGGACGGAGTTCTTGGCGGCGCCGATCGCGCCGGGGGCGAGGTCCGTGCGGTCGGGGGCGAGGGCGACCGCCATCACCTTCAGCCGCTCGCCGCGGAAGAGCGTCCAGGCACCCGGCGCGGGGGCGCAGCCGCGCACGACGCGGTCCACGCGCAGGGCGGGGGCCGACCAGTCCAGCCGGGCGTCCTCGACGCTGATCTTCGGGGCGAGGGAGATGCCCTCGGCGGGCTGCGGCACGGCCTGGAGGGTGCCGTCCTCGATGCCGTCCATGGTGGCGGAGAGCAGCCCGGCGCCCGCGAAGGCGAGGCGGGTCAGCAGGTCGCCGCTGGTGTCGGTGGGCCGCACGTGCTCGGTGAGCACCCCGTAGACGGGCCCGGAGTCCAGGCCCTCCTCGATGAGGAAGGTGGAGGCCCCGGTGACCTCGTCGCCGGCGAGGATCGCGTGCTGCACGGGGGCGGCGCCGCGCCAGGCGGGCAGCAGCGAGAAGTGCAGGTTGACCCAGCCGCGCGCGGGGATGTCCAGCGCGGGCTTGGGCAGCAGGGCGCCGTAGGCGACGACCGGGCAGCAGTCGGGGGCGATCTCGGTGAGCCGGGCGAGGAAGTCCGCGTCGCGGGGCCGCTGCGGCTTGAGCACCTCGATGCCCGCTTCCTCGGCGCGCTCGGCGACGGGGCTGGCGACCAGTCGGCGGCCGCGCCCGGCGGGGGCGTCGGGGCGGGTGACGACGGCGACGACCTCGTGCCGGTCCGAGGCGATCAGGGCGTCGAGGGCGGGGACGGCGACCTCGGGGGTACCGGCGAAGACGAGCCTCATGGGTGGCGAACTACCTCTCATCGGGCGCCGAGGGGAACGGCGCACCAGTCTAGAGGGCCGCGCCACCAGGGGGCGTACGGGCTGTCGCGCGCCCCCTTCCAGCGGATGTGCGCCCTCATACCGTGACCCGGCGGGCCGTGGCGCGTTGTGGTCAAGAGAGATTGACCGAAACGGGCCGCTGCTGCGGCCCGATTCCGTTACTTGTCAACTCTCGTCCTTTTTTAGTCCTTTTACCCCGCCGGTCCGAGAGGCTTCTTCATGGCCGACCACGCAACCCACGACGCCCAGGCACGGGCCAGCCTGCATCTTCTGGTCCGGGACATCGAGCGGGTGCGCAGGCAGGTGGACGCCCTGCGCACGCTCACCGCTCAGCTGGGCAACGTCTACCGCCCGCGGCGCACCGGCCCGTCCGCCGGCTTCGTCGTCTACGGGCGGGCCCCCGCGCCGACCGTCCGGCTGGCGCAGGAGCTGCGGGACAGCGTCGAGACACTGGTGACGGCCGCGGTCGACTTCGACCGGTCGCTGGGCTTCTCGTGGGACGCGGTGGGGTCGGCGCTCGGCGTCACCAAGCAGGCCGTGCACCGCCGTTACGGCGCGCGCCGCACCAACGGGCAGGCCGCAGCCGAGAGCGCGGAGGCGGTGCGCGCCGCCGAGCCGGCGCCGGTGCCGTCCGTCCCGGTGGTGCCCGCCGCCCGCTCCGTACCCGGCCAGCCCGCCGCGCTCGCCCACCGCGAGGAGCCGAGGCCGCCGGCCTTCCCGGGCCCGCGCAACGGCTGACGACCGCCGCCGGAGCGGCACGGTACCCGGGGGCGGCCGGCTCAGCCGATGTCCGGTGGGTCGATCCGCAGCCGCACCGGCTCGCCGTCGCGGCGGGCCAGCCGGGCCGCCCGGGCCGCCTTGAGCGCCGCCGCCAGCTCGCCGCCCTGGCCTGGGCGCACCCGGAGCAGCGCCCGCTCCCAGCGCTCCCCCGGCGGCGCGTCGCCGGGGCGCCGGGGGCGGCCGGGGGCCGTGACCGGCAGCGGCACGGGGCCCAGCACCTCGGTGCCGGCCGGCAGCTCCGCCGTGGCGATCAGATCCGCGACGGCCTCCGGGGGGCCGGCCACCGACGCCATCCGGGACACGGGCGGGAAGCCCAGCTCCGCGCGGTCGGCCAGCTCCCGCACCGCGTGCCCGGCCGGATCCCAGCGGACGAGGGCCTGAACCGGCCGCAGCGTCGGCTCGGCGACGACGACCACCGTCCCGCCCGCCTCCTGGCTGCGCACCAGCGCCGCCGCGCCCAGCCAGCGGCGCAGCGCCTCCTCGCCCGCCCGCAGGTCGGGGCGGCCGAGCATCGCCCAGCCGTCCAGCAGCAGCGCCGCCGCGTAGCCGCCCTCGGCGACCGGCTCGGCGCCCGGTGTGGAGACGATCAGCGCGGGCCGGCCGGGGACGGTGTCGAGGATGTGGTCGCGCCCGGAGGTCCGTACGGGGACGGCCGGGAAGGCGCGGCCCAGCTCCTCCGCCGTGCGGCCCGCCCCTACGATCTGCGCGCGCAGCCGGAACCCGCCGCACTCGGCGCAGTGCCAGTCCCGTGCCGCACGGGCGCACCAGCCGCAGTGCAGGGTGCCGTCACCGTCACGGGCCTCCAGCGGCCCGGCGCAGTGCCCGCACCGGGCCGGCTCGCGGCACCGCTCGCAGGCCAGGCGCGGCACGTAACCCCGGCGGGGCACCTGCACCAGCACCGGGCCGTGCTTGAGCCCCTCCCGGGCGGCCTGCCAGGCGAGCGAGGGCAGCCGGGCGGCCCGGGCGGCCTCGTCACGCGCCTGGTCGGCGTCGCCGACGGTACGGATGAGGGGGGCCGCGGCCCGCACCTGCTCGCGCGCCGCCGTGAGCGGCAGGGCCCAGCCGGTGTCGACGAGCTGGGCCGCCTCGACCGTGCAGCCGAACCCGCCGAGCAGGAACGCCGCCTTCTCGTGCGCGGCCCGCAGCAGCAGCACCTCGCGGGCGTGGGGCTGGGGGGCGTGCTGCTCGCTGTGGCTGGAGTCGCCGTCGTCCCAGATGGCGGCGAGGCCCAGATCCCGTACGGGGGCGAACATCGCGGCGCGGGTGCCGACCACGGCCCGCACGGACCCCCGGCTGACCGCGAGCCAGCGCCGGTAGCGCTCCTCCGGGCCCGTTTCGGCGGTGAGCAGCACGTGCCGGCCCGCGCCCAGCAGCTCCGTCAGCGCGGCGTCGACGCGGGCGGCGCAGCGGCCGTCCGGCACGACGAGGAGCGCACCGCGGCCCGCGGCCAGGGCGGCGGCGGCGGCCCGGGCCAGCTCCTCCGCCCAGTGCGGGCCGGGCAGCGCGGTCCACACCGCGCGCGGGGTGTCACCGCGGGCGACGGCGTCGAGGTAGGCGGGGCCGGTCGGATAGCGGGACCAGCTGCCGGGCTCCGGCCGGGCGGGCGGCGGCAGCGGCTCCGGCGAGGCGGCGGCCTCGGCCCGGGCCCGGCGCGGGGGCACGGCGAGCTGGACGACGTCGGCGAGGGTGCCCGCGTACCGGTCGGCGACGGCGCGGCAGAGGGCGAGGAGGCCGGGGCCGAGCACCGGCTCCGGGGACAGCACCTGGGCGATGGGGGCCAGCGGGCCGCGGTACTCGCTCTCGGCGAGCCGCTCGACGATGAAGCCGTTGTGCAGCTCCCCGCCTTCCCGGCGCCCCTTGGCGACGCGGGCCCCGAAGCGGACGCGCACCCGGGCACCGGGCCGGGCCTCGGCGTCCATGGCGGCGGGGACGGCGTAGTCGAAGAACTGGTCGAGGTGGATGAGCCCCTTGTCCACCAGGACCCGGGCCACCGGGAACTCCTCGGCGAGCGCGGCCCCCCGCCAGGTGCGCGGCTTGGCGCGCGGCACCTTGGCCTGCCGCACCGTTTCCCGTATGAGCGCAAGCTGCTCGGCGCCCTGCGGTTCCCCCACAGCCGGCTCCCCCGGTCCCTGCCGCCCGTTCTCGCTGCTCACAGCACCAAGTCTTAGCAGACCGCACTGACAGCGAACCCCCGGCGGGCAGTGGTTGCCGCCTGCGGCGGCGGTCGCCCTGCGGGCGCGTCCTCAAACTCCCCCAGCTAACGCTGGGAGGTGCCCCCAGACGGGCTGATTATGGCTGAGCTCAGCCGAATCAGCCCGTCCGGCGTTTGAGGACACCGCCGCGCAGCGGTGGTGCACGCCCCACAGCCCGCCGGCAAGGCCCCGGCGGAACGGCACAGCGTCACCGCCCTGCCCGAGCGCAGCGAAACGGCCCCGAACCGTTTCTGCGGTTCGGGGCCGTGCGCGAAGCGGTAAGGCTAGAGCCCCGCAGCCTTCTTCAGGGCCTCGACGCGGTCCGTGCGCTCCCACGTGAAGTCGGGCAGCTCGCGGCCGAAGTGACCGTACGCCGCGGTCTGGGCGTAGATCGGGCGGAGCAGGTCGAGGTCGCGGATGATCGCGGCCGGGCGGAGGTCGAAGACCTCGCCGATGGCGTGCTCGATCTTCTCGACGTCGACCGTGGCGGTGCCGAAGGTCTCCACGAAGAGGCCCACCGGCTCGGCCTTGCCGATCGCGTACGCGACCTGGACCTCGCAGCGCGTGGCGAGACCGGCGGCGACCACGTTCTTCGCGACCCAGCGCATCGCGTAGGCGGCCGAGCGGTCGACCTTGGACGGGTCCTTGCCCGAGAAGGCACCGCCGCCGTGGCGGGCCATGCCGCCGTAGGTGTCGATGATGATCTTGCGGCCGGTGAGGCCGGCGTCGCCCATCGGGCCGCCGATCTCGAAGCGGCCGGTCGGGTTCACCAGCAGGCGGTAGCCCTCGGTGTCGAGCTTGATGCCGTCCTCGACGAGCTGCTTGAGCACGTGCTCGACGACGAACTCGCGGATGTCGGGTGCCAGCAGCGAGTCCAGGTCGATGTCGGACGCGTGCTGGGAGGAGACGACCACGGTGTCCAGGCGCACGGCCTTGTTGCCGTCGTACTCGATGGTGACCTGGGTCTTGCCGTCGGGGCGCAGGTAGGGGATGGTCCCGTTCTTGCGGACCTCCGACAGGCGGCGCGAGAGCCGGTGCGCCAGGTGGATCGGCAGCGGCATCAGCTCGGGCGTCTCGTCGCAGGCGTAGCCGAACATCAGGCCCTGGTCGCCGGCGCCCTGCTTGTCGAGCTCGTCCTCGTCGCCCTCGACGCGCTGCTCGTAGGCGGTGTCGACGCCCTGCGCGATGTCGGGGGACTGCGCGCCGATGGACACCGACACGCCGCAGGAGGCGCCGTCGAAGCCCTTCTTGGACGAGTCGTAACCGATCTCAAGGATCTTGTTGCGCACCAGAGTGGCGATCGGCGCGTACGCCTTGGTCGTCACCTCGCCGGCCACGTGCACCAGGCCGGTGGTGATCAGGGTCTCGACGGCGACCCGGGAGGTCGGATCTTCCTTCAGAAGCGCGTCGAGAATGGTGTCGCTGATCTGGTCAGCGATCTTGTCGGGGTGACCCTCGGTCACAGATTCCGAGGTGAACAGGCGGCGGGACACATCGCTCCCTGGGGTTGCAGCGGCTGCTGGCTGATCATTGATGGACCCGGCCGAGAGCTGCGCTCGACGCGGATCCGGGTTCAGTTTATCCGGCGATCCGGCGCTTGGGGCATCCCGTGGCGCATCAGTAGGCGCGTGACCTGCAACACCCTGCACTCCGGCGCACCCGGAACGTCACCGCAGGCGGTCGGCGACGAGGTCCCAGACGGTGTCCGAGAGGACCTCCTTCGGCCCGAACGCGACCGGGGTCTCGGAGCCGTCGGGAGCCAGCACGACGGCCTCGCTCTGCTCGGCGCCGAAGGTCTTGCGCTCGCCCACTTCATTGACTACCAGCAGGTCACAGCCCTTGCGGGCGAGTTTGGCGCGCCCGTTGGCCAGCACGTCGTCGGTCTCGGCGGCGAAGCCGACGACCACCTGTCCGGGGCGCGCCCGGGCGGCCGACAGCTCGGCGAGGACGTCCGGATTCCGGACGAGCTCGACGGGCTCGGGTCCCTCGCCGTCCCGCTTCTTGATTTTGCCCTCGGCGTAGCGGGCGGGCCGGAAATCGGCCACGGCGGCGGCCATCACGACCACATCGGCGTCCGCGGCGGCCTTCAGGACGGCCTCCCGCAGTTGCAGCGCCGTGCCGACCCGCACCACGTCGGCCCCGGCGGGGTCGGGCAGCTCGCTGTTGGCCGCGACGAGCGTCACCCGGGCACCGCGCGCGACGGCGGTACGGGCCAGGGCGTACCCCTGCTTGCCCGAGGAGCGGTTGCCGAGGAAGCGCACCGGGTCCAGCGGCTCGCGGGTGCCGCCCGCGCTGATGACCACGTGGCGGCCGGCCAGGTCGGCGGCCGGTGCCTGGGGGCCGCGGGCCAGCACCCGGCGGCAGACCTCGAAGATCTCCCCGGGGTCCGGGAGCCGGCCTTTGCCGGTGTCGACGCCGGTGAGGCGGCCGACGGCGGGCTCGATGACGACGGCGCCGCGGCGGCGCAGGGTCGCCACGTTCTCCTGGGTGGCCGCGTTCTCCCACATCTCGGTGTGCATGGCGGGCGCGAAGACCACCGGGCAGCGGGCGGTCAGGAGCGTGTTGGTCAGCAGGTCGTCGGCGAGGCCGTGCGCGGCCTTGGCCAGCATGTCGGCGGTGGCCGGGGCGACGACGACGAGCTCGGCCTCCTGACCGATCCGCACGTGCGGCACCTCGTGCACGGAGTTCCACACCTGGGTGGCGGCGGGGTGCCCGGACAGCGCCGACCAGGTGGCCTCGCCCACGAAGTGCAGCGACGCGGCGGTCGGCACGACCCGCACGTCGTGACCGGACTCGGTGAGGCGGCGCAGCAGCTCGCACGCCTTGTAGGCGGCGATCCCGCCGCTGACCCCGAGGACGACCTTGGGCTTGTCCATCGCTTCGCTTCTCCCCGCGCTGTGGTGCGCACGCCGTCCACCGGGCGTGCGTATGCCCTATGACACACCACAGGCCCGGCAGCTGCGCTGCCGGGCCTGTGGATGCGAAATCCTGGAGCTTACTGGGCCGGGGCCTCGATGGCCTCGGAGGTCAGCAGACCCGCGTTGATCTCGCGGAGCGCGATGGAGAGCGGCTTCTCGTGGACGTGGGTGTCCACCAGCGGGCCGACGTACTCCAGCAGGCCCTCGCCGAGCTGCGAGTAGTAAGCGTTGATCTGACGCGCGCGCTTGGCGGCGTAGATGACCAGGCTGTACTTCGAGTCGGTTGCCTCGAGCAGCTCATCAATCGGCGGGTTGATGATGCCCTCGGGCGCGGTGATGGAAGAGGACACTGTCTGCCTTCCGAAAGGGGTGAAGATCAAGAACTTTGGGGCATGGGGGCTGCCCCCGGTTCAACGGAGCAAGGCTAGCAGCTCGCGCGCCACGTCCTCGACGGAGGTGTTGACCAGGGTGACGTCGAACTCGGACTCCGCGGCCAGTTCCACCTTCGCGGCGGCCAGCCGGCGCTCGATGACCTCGGGCGACTCCGTGCCCCGGCCGGTGAGCCGGCGGACCAGCTCCTCCCAGCTCGGCGGCGCGAGGAAGACCAGCAGGGCCTCCGGCATCGAGGTGCGGACCTGCCGGGCGCCCTGGAGATCGATCTCCAGCAGCACCGGCTCACCCGCCGCCAGGCGGTCGAGGACCGCCTGGCGCGGGGTGCCGTAACGATTGCCGGCGAACTCGGCCCACTCGAGCAGCTCGCCGTTGGCGACGAGCTTGTCGAACTCCTCGTCGTCCACGAAGAAGTAATGGACACCGTCCCGCTCGCCGGGGCGCGGCTTGCGGGTGGTGGCCGAGACCGAGAGCCAGACCTCGGGGTGGGCCTTGCGCATATGGGCGACGACCGTGCTCTTGCCGACCCCGGAGGGGCCGGAGAGCACGGTCAGCCGCGGTTGTCCGGCCGGGGGAACGGGGGACGTCCCCCGGGAGACTGCAGTACTCATGCAGCGATTATCCCGGTTCCCGGGAGTGCCTGGGAACGTCAGGCGGCCTTGCCGCCGAACTCTCGCTCCAGCGATGCGATCTGATTGGAGCCGAGCCCCCGCACCCGGCGGCTCTCGGAGATGCCGAGCCGCTCCATGATCTGCTTGGCGCGGACCTTGCCCACACCGGGAAGACTTTCCAGGAGTGCGCTCACCTTCATCTTGCCGATGACTTCATTCTCCTGGCCCTGCTTGATCACATCGTGCAGCGAGGCGCCGGAGTGCTTGAGCCGATTCTTGACCTCGGCGCGCTCCCGGCGAGCCGCGGCGGCCTTTTCGAGCGCGGCTGCGCGCTGTTCAGGGGTAAGGGGCGGAAGAGCCACGCCTACGTCACCTCGGATATCGAACTGTCGGATAACGGACCGGTGTGGAACCTAGTCGGCCCACACCTGCGGAGCAACGAGCAACGCGCTCGCACGTTCACTCTCGTGGGGAGACTAGCGGCCGATCCCGCTCCAGTCAGCGAGAACAGACGAAAAGTCCTGGTCAGACTCGCTCGACCAGCACTTTTCCGGACATAACGACCGACAATTTTGGCGTTAACGCGACGGTGGCGTGGCCAGTCGGCCGCTAGACCGCCGCGGAGCCGCCGGCGGGCGCGGCGTCCACGGCGTCCCGCACCTCCCCCGCGAACCGCCGGGCGGCCTCCCGCAGCGCGGCCGCGTCCGGCCCGTGCCGCAGCACCCCGCGGCTGACGTTCGGCACCACGTCGCGGACGGCCGCGCCGAAGACCTTCGGCAGGTCGGCGGCGGTGGCGCCCTGCGCCCCGATGCCCGGGGCGAGCAGCGGGCCGTTGATGGCGAGATCCGCCCCGGCCGCGGCGAGCGTGTCGCCCAGCGTGGCCCCGACGACGGCGCCGTAGGAGCCCATGGGCGCGGCGCCCGCGTTCTCCGCCCGGAGGTGGTCCAGCATCGTCGCCGCGACACTCGCTCCTCCGGTGCGCACCGCGTGCTGCACCTCGGCGCCCTCGGGGTTGGAGGTGAGCGCGAGGACGAAGACGCCGGTGCCGCTCTCCCGGGCCAGGTCCAGCGCCGGGCGCAGCGAGCCGTAGCCCAGGTAGGGGCTGACGGTGACGGCGTCGGAGAACAGCGGCGAGGCCGGGTCCAGGTAGGTGGCGGCGTACGCGGCCATGGTCGAGCCGATGTCGCCGCGCTTGGCGTCCATGAGGACCAGCGCGCCGGCCTCGCGGGACTCGGCGACGGCCCGCTCCAGCACGGCGATGCCGCGCGAGCCGAAGCGCTCGAAGAAGGCGGACTGCGGCTTGAGGACGGCGACGCGGTCGGCCAGGGCCTCGACGACGGTGCGGGTGAACCGCTCCAGGCCGGCGATGTCGTCGGTCAGGCCCCAGTCGGCGAGCAGCGAGGCGTGCGGGTCGATGCCGACGCACAGGGGGCCGCGCTCGTCCATGGCACGGCGCAGCCGGGCGCCGAAGGGGTCGAGGGTGGTGATCTCGGTCACGGGGTTCCTCCGAGGTTCGGGGCAGGGCGGGGCGCGCGGGTCGGCTGCGGGCCGGTGGTCGGGTTGCGCCCACCTGTTCCGCCGTGCGGAACGATTGCCCGCAACCCGGGCGGCGAGGTCACGCCGTCGTCTCCCGCGCGGCAGCGCCCACGGCCTCGGCGAGGGTGGCGTAGGGGCTGGCCGCGAGCTTCTCGGCCAGGCCCCGGTGGATCTTCCGGCACCAGAACGGGCCCTCGTAGACGAAGGCGCTGTAGCCCTGCACGAGGGTGGCACCCGCCAGGATCCGCTCCCAGGCGTCGTCGGCGGTCTCGATGCCCCCGACCCCCACGAGGGTGATCCGGTCGCCCACACGGGCGTACAGGCGGCTCAGAACCTCCAGTGAGCGGGCCTTGAGGGGGGCGCCGGACAATCCGCCGGCGCCGATGGCCTCGACGGTGCGCTGCGGGGTCTTCAGGCCGAGGCCGTCGCGGGCGATGGTGGTGTTGGTGGCGATGATGCCGTCCAGGCCCAGTTCGAGCGCGAGGTCGGCGACGGCGTCCACGTCCTCGTCGGCGAGGTCGGGGGCGATCTTCACCAGCAGCGGGACCCGGCGCGAGGTGACGGTGCGGTCGGCGGCCTCGCGGACCGCGGTCAGCAGCGGGCGGAGGTGGTCGACGGCCTGGAGGTTGCGCAGCCCGGGCGTGTTGGGGGACGAGACGTTGACGACGAGGTAGTCGGCGTGGGCGGCGAGCCGCTCGGTGGAGGTGACGTAGTCGGCGACGGCCTCCTCCTCGGGCACGACCTTGGTCTTGCCGATGTTGACGCCGACGGTCGCCTTGAAGACGGGGTTGCGGGCCGCCAGGCGGGCGGCGACGGCCGCGGAGCCGTCGTTGTTGAAGCCCATGCGGTTGATGAGCGCGCGGTCGGCCACGAGGCGGAAGAGGCGCTTCTTGGGGTTGCCGGGCTGCGGCTGGGCGGTGACGGTGCCGATCTCGACGTGGTCGAAGCCGAGCATCGCCATGCCGTCGATCGCGGCGGCGTTCTTGTCGAAGCCGGCGGCGAGGCCGAAGGGGCCGTGCATGCGCAGGCCGAGGGCCTCGGTGCGCAGCGCCTGGTGGCGGGGCGCGAGGACGGCGGCGGCGAAGGTCCGCAGGACGGGCACGCGGGCGGCGGCGCGGATCCAGGCGAAGGCGAGGTGGTGGGCCTTCTCGGGGTCCATCCGCTTGAAGATCAGGTCGAAGAAGAGACGGTACATTTCTGGCCTTCTTGGCGACGGAGGGGTGGCGGGGGCTCAAGAAGAGGGGGACACCTTCCGGTGTCCCCCTCCGGGTGCCCTACGCCTCGCGGGCGGCGGTCAGGTGCCGGGCGTGTTCCTGGAGGGAACGGACGCCGACATCGCCGCGGGTGAGCGCCTCGATGCCCTGGACGGCGGCCGCGAGGGCCTGGACCGTGGTCAGGCACGGCACCGCGCGGGCGACCGCGGCGGTGCGGATCTCGTAGCCGTCGAGGCGTCCGCCGGTGCCGTAGGGAGTGTTGACGATCAGGTCGACCTGGCCGTCGTGGATGAGCTGGACGATCGTCTTCTCGCCGTTCGGGCCCTCGCCCTCGCTCTGCTTGCGCACCACGGTGGCGTTGATGCCGTTGCGCTTGAGGACCTCGGCGGTGCCGGAGGTGGCCATCAGCTCGAAGCCGTGGGCGACGAGCTCCCGGGCCGGGAAGATCATCGAGCGCTTGTCGCGGTTGGCGACGGAGACGAAGGCGCGGCCGCTGGTGGGCAGCGCGCCGTACGCGCCGGCCTGCGACTTGGCGTACGCCGTGCCGAAGACCGTGTCGATGCCCATGACCTCGCCGGTGGAGCGCATCTCCGGGCCGAGGACGGTGTCCACGCCGCGGCCGGAGGCGTCGCGGAAGCGGCTCCAGGGCATCACGGCCTCCTTGACGGAGATCGGCGCGTCCAGCGGCAGGGTGCCGCCGTCGCCCTCCTTGGGCAGCATGCCCTCGGCGCGCAGCTGGGCCACGGTGGCGCCCAGCGAGATGCGGGCGGCCGCCTTGGCGAGCGGCACCGCGGTCGCCTTGGAGGTGAAGGGGACCGTGCGGGAGGCGCGCGGGTTGGCCTCCAGGACGTAGAGGATGTCCCCGGCCATGGCGAACTGGATGTTGATCAGGCCGCGGACGCCGACGCCCTTGGCGATGGCCTCGGTGGAGGTGCGCAGCCGCTTGATGTCGTGGCCGCCGAGGGTGATCGGGGGCAGCGCGCAGGCCGAGTCGCCGGAGTGGATGCCGGCTTCCTCGATGTGCTCCATGACGCCGCCGAGGTAGAGCTCGTGGCCGTCGTAGAGGGCGTCGACGTCGATCTCGATGGCGTCGTCGAGGAAGCGGTCGATGAGGACCGGGTGCTCGGAGATCAGGCCGGCGTGCCGCTCCAGGTACCCGCCGAGGGAGGGCTCGTCGTAGACGATCTCCATGCCGCGGCCGCCGAGCACGTAGGACGGGCGGACCATGACGGGGTAGCCGATCTCGGCGGCGATGCCCTTGGCCTCCTCGAAGGAGAAGGCGGTGCCGTACTTCGGCGCGGGCAGGCCGGCCTCGGTCAGCACCCGGCCGAAGGCGCCGCGCTCCTCGGCGAGGTCGATGGCCTCGGGCGAGGTGCCGACGATCGGCACGCCGTTGTCCTTCAGGGCCTGGGCCAGGCCGAGGGGGGTCTGGCCGCCGAGCTGGACGATGACGCCCGCGACGGGACCGGCGAGGGTCTCGGCGTGGACGATCTCCAGGACGTCCTCCAGGGTGAGCGGCTCGAAGTAGAGCCGGTCGGAGGTGTCGTAGTCGGTGGAGACGGTCTCGGGGTTGCAGTTGACCATCACGGTCTCGTAGCCCGCGTCGCTGAGCGCGAAGGAGGCGTGGACGCAGGAGTAGTCGAACTCGATGCCCTGGCCGATGCGGTTCGGGCCCGAGCCGAGGATGATCACGGCGGGCTTCTCGCGCGGCGCGACCTCGGTCTCCTCGTCGTAGGAGGAGTAGAAGTACGGGGTCTTCGCGGCGAACTCGGCGGCGCAGGTGTCGACCGTCTTGTAGACCGGGCGGACGCCGAGCGCGTGGCGGACCTCGCGGACGACGTCCTCGCGCAGGCCGCGGATCGCGGCGATCTGGGCGTCGGAGAAGCCGTGGCGCTTGGCCTCGGCGAGGATCTCCGGCTCCAGCTTGGGCGCGTCGCGCAGTTCCTCCGCGATCTCGTGGATCAGGAAGAGCTGGTCGACGAACCAGGGGTCGATGCGGGTGGCCCGGAAGACCTCGCCCTGGGTGGCGCCGGCCCGGATGGCGTCCATCACGGTGTTGATCCGGCCGTCGGTCGGCACGCCCGCCTTGGCCAGCAGCTCCGCCTTGTCGCCGGGCGCGGTGACGAAGTCGAACTGCGAGCCCTTCTTCTCCAGCGAGCGCAGCGCCTTCTGGAGCGCCTCGGTGAAGTTCCGGCCGATGGCCATGGCCTCGCCGACCGACTTCATGGTGGTGGTCAGCGTGGCGTCGGCGGCCGGGAACTTCTCGAACGCGAAGCGGGGCACCTTGACGACGACGTAGTCGAGCGTGGGCTCGAAGGACGCCGGGGTCTTCTCGGTGATGTCGTTCGGGATCTCGTCGAGGGTGTAGCCGACGGCGAGCCGGGCGGCGATCTTCGCGATGGGGAAGCCGGTGGCCTTGGAGGCGAGCGCCGAGGACCGGGAGACGCGGGGGTTCATCTCGATGACGATGACCCGGCCGTCTTCGGGGTTGATCGCGAACTGGATGTTGCAGCCGCCGGTGTCGACGCCGACCTCGCGGATGATCGCGATGCCGATGTCGCGCAGCCGCTGGTACTCGCGGTCGGTGAGCGTCATCGCCGGGGCGACGGTGATGGAGTCACCGGTGTGGACGCCCATGGGGTCGAAGTTCTCGATGGAGCAGACGACCACGACGTTGTCGTTCTTGTCGCGCATCAGCTCCAGCTCGTACTCCTTCCAGCCGAGGATGGACTCCTCCAGGAGCACCTCGGTGGTCGGGGAGAGCGTCAGGCCCTGGCCGGCGATGCGGCGCAGCTCGGCCTCGTCGTGGGCGAAGCCGGAGCCGGCGCCGCCCATGGTGAAGGAGGGGCGGACGACGACGGGGTAGCCGCCGAGGGTGTCGACGCCCGCGAGGACCTCGTCCATCGTGTGGCAGATCACCGAGCGGGCGGACTCGCCGTAGCCGATCTTGGCGTTGACGGCCTCGACGACGCCCTTGAAGAGGTCGCGGTCCTCGCCCTTGTTGATGGCCTCGACGTTGGCGCCGATCAGTTCGACGTCGTACTTCTCCAGGACGCCGTTCGCGTGCATGGAGATCGCGGTGTTGAGCGCGGTCTGGCCGCCGAGGGTGGGCAGGAGCGCGTCGGGGCGCTCCTTGGCGATGATCTTCTCGACGAACTCCGGGGTGATCGGCTCGACGTAGGTGGCGTCGGCGATCTCCGGGTCGGTCATGATCGTGGCCGGGTTGGAGTTGACCAGGATGACCCGCAGGCCCTCGGCCTTCAGGACCCGGCATGCCTGGGTGCCGGAGTAGTCGAACTCGGCGGCCTGGCCGATGACGATCGGGCCGGAGCCGATGACCAGAACGGACTGGATGTCGGTGCGCTTAGGCACGCTGGCCCTCCATCAGGGAGACGAAGCGATCGAAGAGGTACGCGGCGTCATGCGGGCCCGCTGCTGCTTCGGGGTGGTACTGGACGCTGAACGCCGGCTGGTCGAGCAGGTGGAGGCCCTCGACCACGTTGTCATTGAGACAGACGTGGGAGACCTCCGCGCGGCCGTAGGGCGTGTCGGTGGCGCGGTCGAGCGGGGCGTCGACGGCGAAACCGTGATTGTGCGCGGTGACCTCGACCTTGCCGGTCGTGCGGTCCTGCACGGGCTGGTTGATGCCGCGGTGGCCGTACTTCAGCTTGTAGGTGCCGAAGCCCAGGGCGCGGCCGAGGATCTGGTTGCCGAAGCAGATGCCGAAGAGCGGGGTCTTGCGCTCCAGGACGCCGCGCATCACCGAGACGGGGTGATCGGCGGTGGCCGGGTCGCCCGGGCCGTTGGAGAAGAACACGCCGTCGGGGTTGACGGCGTAGATGTCCTCGACGGTCGCGGTGGCGGGCAGCACGTGCACCTCGATGCCGCGCTCGGCCATCCGGTGCGGGGTCATGCCCTTGATGCCGAGGTCCACCGCGGCGACGGTGAACTTCTTCGCGCCGATCGCGGGGACGACGTAGGTCTCCTTGGTGGCGACCTCGGCGGCCAGGTCGGCGCCCGTCATCTCGGGGGCCTGGCGGACCTCGGCGAGCATCGTGCCCTCGTCGGGCAGGCTGTTGCCGGAGAAGATTCCGACGCGCATGGCGCCGCGCTCGCGCAGGTGGCGGGTCAGGGCGCGGGTGTCGATGCCGCTGATGCCCACGACGCCCTGAGCGACGAGCTCCTCGTCCAGGGAGCGGCGCGAGCGCCAGTTGGACGGGAGGCGGGCGGGGTCGCGCACCACGTAGCCGGCGACCCAGATGCGGCCGGACTCGGGGTCCTCGTCGTTGACGCCGGTGTTGCCGACGTGCGGAGCGGTCATGACGACCACCTGGCGGTGGTACGAGGGGTCGGTCAGCGTCTCCTGGTAGCCGGACATGCCGGTGTTGAAGACCGCCTCGCCGAAGGTCACCCCCACGGCCCCGTAGGCGCGGCCGCGGAAGGTCCGGCCGTCCTCCAGGACGAGTACGGCGGGAAGCGCCTTTTCCCTCTGCGAGGCATTCCCCTGGGTGGAGGTCGTCATCGTGCGCCTTCCGTTTCGGTGTGCAGGTGGTGCTGGTGGTTCAGGGCTTCGACCCAGTCGGTGTGCTCGGCGGCCCGGTCGGAGCGGAAGCCGGAGTCGAGCTGCTTGCCGCCGTGCTCCCAGGTGATCACCAGCAGGCCGCCCTCGGCGAGGACCTTGCCGGCGATGCCCTTGTCGAGCCGGGCGCCGCGCAGCTGCCCGGCGGGGATGAAGAAGTCCTCGGCCCCGGGGCGCAGGACGGCGAGGCCCTGGTCCGTCAGGGTGAGCTCGGCGCGGCTGCGGGTGCCCAGGCCGCGGGCGACGATGCGGTCGAGCCACTGCCCGGCGGTGGTGGAGCCGTGGTAGCGCCCGGCCATCGTCAGCTTCGCCTCGCCCGCGGCGGCGGGGACGGCGGGCAGCTCGGGCAGGTCGCCCTGGAGCGTGCCGCGCCACTTCCAGCCCTCGCGCATCAGCCAGTAGACGAGCGCGATGAAGAGCAGCAGCCCCACGACCCAGCCGATGCGGGCCGCCCAGTCGGTGACGTCCGCCGACTTCTGCTCGGCCGCCAGATTGATCAGTGCAGATGTCACGCGAGTTTCCCGTCCACGACCGTCGCCCGGCCCCGCAGGAAGGTGTGGGTGACGCGTCCCGGCAGCTCACGGCCCTCGTAGGGGGTGTTGCGGCTGCGGGAGGCGAAGCCCGCGGGGTCCACGACTCCACGGTAAGCGGAATCGAGGAGGGTGAGGTTGGCGGGCTCCCCCGCGGCGACGGGGCGGCCGTGGCCGGCGAGGCGGCCGATGGCGGCCGGGCGCAGCGACATGCGGTCCGCGACGCCCGCCCAGTCCAGGAGGCCGGTCTCGACCATGGTGGCCTGGACGACCGACAGGGCGGTCTCCAGCCCCACCATGCCCATGGCCGCGGCGCCCCACTCGCAGTCCTTGTCCTCGTGCGGGTGCGGGGCGTGGTCGGTGGCGACGATGTCGATGGTGCCGTCGGCGAGGGCCTCGCGCAGGGCCATGACGTCGGCCTCCGTGCGCAGCGGCGGGTTGACCTTGTAGACGGGGTTGTAGGAGCGCACCAGCTCGTCGGTGAGGAGCAGGTGGTGCGGGGTGACCTCGGCGGTCACGTCGATGCCGCGGGACTTGGCCCAGCGGACGATTTCGACGGAGCCGGCGGTGGAGAGGTGGCAGATGTGCACCCGGGAGCCGACGTGCTCGGCGAGGAGCACGTCGCGGGCGATGATCGACTCCTCGGCGACGGCCGGCCAGCCGCCGAGGCCGAGCTCGGCGGAGACGACGCCCTCGTTCATCTGGGCGCCCTCGGTCAGCCGGGGCTCCTGGGCGTGCTGGGCGACGACGCCGCCGAACGCCTTCACGTACTCCAGCGCGCGGCGCATGATCACCGCGTCGTCGACGCACTTGCCGTCGTCGGAGAAGACCCGCACCCCGGCGGCCGACTCGTGCATGGCGCCGAGCTCGGCGAGCTGCTTGCCCTCCAGGCCGACGGTGACGGCGCCGATGGGCTGCACGTCGCAGTAGCCGGACTCCTTGCCCAGGCGCCAGACCTGCTCGACGACGCCGGCGGTGTCGGCGACGGGGAAGGTGTTGGCCATGGCGAAGACGGCCGTGTAGCCGCCGCTCGCCGCCGCGCGGGTGCCGGTCAGGACCGTCTCGGAGTCCTCGCGGCCGGGCTCGCGCAGGTGGGTGTGGAGGTCCACCAGGCCCGGCAGGAGGATCTTGCCCTCGGCCTCGATGACGGTGGCGCCACCGGCGTCGAGCCCGGTGCCGACCGCCTCGATGGTCTCGCCGTCGATCAGGACGTCCTGCGGCTCGCCGCCGAGGACCTTCGCACCGCGGATCAGGATCTTGCTCATGGTCAGTTGTTCTCCTCGGTGCGGGCGGCGGGGGACACGGCGGGTTCGGCGCCGCCGAGCAGCAGGTACAGGACGGCCATCCGGATGCTGACGCCGTTGGCGACCTGCTCGACCGCGGTGCAGCGGTCGGAGTCGGCGACCTCGGCGGTGATCTCCATACCCCGGTTCATCGGGCCGGGGTGCATGACGACGGCGTGTTCCGGCATCCGGGCCATCCGGTCGGCGTTCAGCCCGTACCGGCGGGCGTACTCGCGCTCGGTGGGGAAGAAGGCGGCGTTCATGCGCTCGCGCTGGACGCGCAGCATCATCACGGCGTCGGACTTGGGCAGGACCGCGTCCAGGTCGTAGGAGACCTCGCAGGGCCACCGCTCGACGCCGATGGGCACCAGGGTGGGCGGGGCGACCAGGGTGACCTGGGCGCCGAGGGTGTGCAGCAGGTGGACGTTGGAGCGGGCCACGCGGCTGTGCAGGATGTCGCCGACGACCGTGATCCGGCGGCCGGCCAGGTCGGCGCCCAGCCCGGCGTCACGGCCCACCAGGCGGCGGCGCATGGTGAAGGCGTCCAGCAGGGCCTGGGTGGGGTGCTCGTGGGTGCCGTCGCCGGCGTTGACGACGGCTCCGTCGATCCAGCCGGAGTTGGCGAGCCGGTAGGGGGCGCCGGAGGCGTGGTGGCGGATGACGACGGCGTCGGCGCCCATCGCCTCCAGGGTGAGGGCGGTGTCCTTGAGGGACTCGCCCTTGGAGACCGAGGAGCCCTTGGCGGAGAAGTTGATGACGTCCGCGGAGAGCCGCTTGGCGGCCGCTTCGAAGGAGATGCGGGTCCGCGTGGAGTCCTCGAAGAAGAGGTTCACGACGGTACGGCCGCGCAGGGTGGGAAGTTTTTTGATCGGCCGGTCGGCGACCCGGGCCATCTCCTCGGCGGTGTCGAGGATCAGGACGGCGTCGTCGCGCGAGAGGTCGGCGGCCGAGATGAGGTGGCGCTTCATCCGGTACTCCGTGTTCGAGGAGGTATGCGGGGGTACAAGCGGGCCGCGGCACTTTCGGCTGCGGCCGGGCGCACGGCTGCGCGGGCCCGGGGTCACCGGGTCCGGGGGAAGCCGCTACTTGCCTGCCGGGGCGGTCTCGCGCGTGCCGAGGAGCACGCTGTCGCGGCCGTCCTCCTCGGTGAGCTGGACCTTGACCGTCTCCCGCAGCGACGTGGGGAGGTTCTTGCCGACGTAGTCGGCGCGGATGGGGAGCTCGCGGTGGCCCCGGTCGACGAGGACCGCGAGCTGCACGGCGCGCGGGCGGCCGATGTCGCCGAGCGCGTCGAGGGCGGCGCGGATCGTCCGGCCGGAGAAGAGCACGTCGTCGACGAGGATCACCAGACGGCCGTCGACCCCCTCGCCGGGGATCTCGGTGCGGGCCAGCGCCCGGGCCGGGCGCAGCCGCAGGTCGTCGCGGTACATGGTGATGTCGAGGGAGCCGACCGGTACGGCGTTGCCGGTGATCTCCTCGAGCTTGGCGGCCAGCCGCCGGGCGAGGAAGACGCCTCGGGTCGGAATGCCGAGGAGCACCACGTCGTCGGCGCCCTTGGCGCGTTCGACGATCTCGTGGGCGATACGGGTCAGGACCCGGGCGATGTCCGGTGCTTCGAGCACGGGACGGGCGGAACCCGAAGGGTTCACGTCACTCATTGCGTCCATACGAAACGGACCTCCTTCTCCGCCTCACGGGACGGATCTTAAAGGACGTCGGATTTACGTCATTGACGGTACCAGCATCCGGCGCGGGCCTTCGCACCGCCCCCTGCCGGAGGCCCCTGTGGACCATTCGGCTTGACGAAGTCAGATTACGCTGCGTAACCTCACAGTGAGTTACCAGCCGCGCGGCGGAGCCGCTCGTCTATACGTGTCCGGGGAGCTTTATGTCCAGCGAATACGCCAAACAGCTCGGGGCCAAGCTCCGCGCCATCCGCACCCAGCAGGGCCTCTCCCTCCATGGCGTAGAGGAGAAGTCGCAGGGCCGCTGGAAGGCCGTCGTAGTGGGCTCGTACGAACGCGGCGACCGTGCCGTGACCGTGCAGCGCCTGGCCGAGCTGGCCGATTTCTACGGGGTGCCGGTGCAGGAGCTGCTGCCGGGTACCACTCCGGGCGGGGCCGCTGAGCCGCCGCCGAAGCTGGTCCTCGACCTTGAGCGCCTGGCCCATGTGCCGGCCGAGAAGGCGGGTCCGCTCCAGCGTTATGCGGCGACCATTCAGAGCCAGCGTGGCGACTACAACGGCAAGGTCCTCTCGATCCGCCAGGACGACCTGCGGACCCTTGCGGTGATCTATGACCAGTCGCCTTCGGTGCTCACCGAGCAGCTGATCAGCTGGGGCGTTCTCGATGCCGACGCCCGCCGTGCCGTGCAGCACGAAGACGCTTAAGCGCCGGGTCCCAGAAGGGTCCCAGAAGAAACACAACCGCCGGGGGCGGGGAAAACCTTTCGGTTTTCCCCGCCCCCGGCGGTTGTCGTTCTTCAGCGCTCGTCGCGGCGCAGGCTCGGCTTGAGCTCCTTGAAGCGGCCGAGCAGGCCGTTGACGAAGGCCGGGGAGTCGTCGGTGGAAAACTCCTTGGCCAGCTGCACCGCCTCGTCGATCGCCACGGCGTCCGGGGTTTCGTCCTCCCAGATCAGCTCGTAGGCGCCGAGGCGCACGATGTTCCGGTCGGCGACCGGCATGCGGTCCAGGTCCCAGTCGACCGCGTAGTCGGCGATCAGGTCGTCGATGCGCGTCACGTGCTCCGCGTATCCCTCGACCAGCTGCATCGTGTACTCGTTGACCGGCGGCTGCCGGTCGTCGGAGCGCGAGTGCCGGATCCAGTCGGCGAGGACGGTCTGCACGGTGGTACCGCGCTGATCGGCCTCGAAGAGGATCTGGAAGGCGCGCTTACGGGCCTTGCTGCGGGCGGCCACGGTTAGCTGTTCACCCGACCGAGGTAATCACCGGTACGCGTGTCGACCTTGATCTTCTCACCGGTGGTGATGAAGAGCGGGACCTGGATCTCGTAGCCGGTCTCCAGCTTGGCGGGCTTGGAGCCACCGGTGGAGCGGTCCCCCTGGACACCCGGCTCGGTGTGCTCGATGACGAGCTCGACCGCGGCCGGCAGCTCGACGTAGAGGACCTCGTCGCCGTGCTTCGCGACGACGGCCTCGAAGCCCTCGAGCAGGAAGTTGGCGGCGTCACCGACGGTCTTGCGGTCGACGTGCAGCTGGTCGTACGTGTCCATGTCCATGAACACGTAGTACTCGCCGTCCATGTACGAGAACTGCATACCGCGCTTGTCGACGTTGGCCGTCTCGACCTTGACGCCGGCGTTGAAGGTCTTGTCGACGACCTTGCCCGACAGCACGTTCTTGAGCTTGGTGCGGACGAATGCGGGGCCCTTGCCGGGCTTGACGTGCTGGAACTCGACGACGGACCAGAGCTGGCCCCCGTCGAGCTTGAGCACCATGCCGTTCTTGAGGTCGTTCGTGGAAGCCACGGTTGCGGAATCTCCTGGGCTGAAGCTGGTGGAACCAGAAGGCTCGCGCTAGAGCGCGAGCAGCTCCTTGGTCGTGATGGTGAGTAGCTCGGGTCCGCCGTCCGCCTCGGGGCGGACGACGAGCGTGTCATCGATCCGGACGCCGCCCCGCCCCGGGAGATGAACCCCCGGATCTACGGTGACCGGCACGCAAGCGTCCAGTTTACCCATTGCCGAAGGCGTCAGCCGAGGGTCCTCGTCGTTTTCGAGTCCCACGCCGTGTCCGATGCGCGGTCCGAGGCGTTCACCGTGGCCCGCGGCCTCCAGGACGACCCGTGCCGCGCGGTCCACGTCGCGGTACGCGGTGCCCGGTGCGAGGGCCTCCCGGCCGGCCCGCTGGGCTGCGAAGACCTGCTCGTACAGCTCGATCTGCCAGTCCGCCGGAGTGGTCCCGATGACGAAGGTGCGGGCCACCTCGCTGCGGTAGCCGCGGTAGTCGGCGCCCAGGCAGACACTGAGGAAATCGCCCTCCTCCACCCGGCGGTCGGACGGCACGTGGCCGGCCAGACCCGAGTTCGGCCCCGTGCCGACGGAGGTCGGGAAGGCCGCGCCGCCCGCGCCGTGGTCGACCAGGCGGCGCTCCAGCTCCAGCGCGAGGTGGCGCTCGGTGCGGCCCACGAGGATCGACTCCAGGAGCTCGCCCAGGGCCTGGTCGGCGATCTCCGCGGCGATCCGCAGCGAGGAGATCTCCTCGTCGTCCTTGACCACCCGCTGCTGCTCCACGGCCGTCCCCAGATCGTCCAGGCGCAGCCTGGGCGCCACCGAGCCCAGGGCCCGGTGGCGGGCGACGGTCAGATGGTGCTCCTCCACGGCGAGCGAGCCCGCCCCGGCCTCGGCGGCCCGCTCGGCGCCCGCGACGGCCGGGTCGGCGTCCGGGGCGGGCAGCACGAGCACCCGCAGCCCCTCGGCCGGCCGGTCCCCGGGGGTGCCGGTGAACGGGTCGCCGGGGCACAGCAGCAGGTCCTCCTGGGCGGGGCCCAGGAGCAGAGCGGCCCCGGCCGGCGCCCCGCCGGCCAGGTACCGGACATTGGCCCCACCGGACACCAGGGCGGCCTCGCTCCCGGCGGCCTCGCACCGCTCGCGCAGCCGCGTGCGCCGTGCCGCGTACACCTCGGACATGCTTCCGAGCGTACGGCGCGGGGCCGCGGCGGGCCGTTCCAGCGCGTCCGACCGGGCAGCCGGCCGGGGGCGGGGCGGCGAGGGCGTGTCTTACGGATCAGCCCGGGTCTTACGGTCAGCCCGGTCTTACGGATCAGCCCTGGGCCGCGAGGCCGCCCGGCACGGCACCTCGCCGCGTCGTCGCAGCACCCGAGTACGCCCGTACGCGGGAGACGCTCCGCCTCGCGATCCTCCCCCGGCTACCGCTGAGGGTGCCCCCAGGAGGTGCCCCGGCACCGGGCGCCGCGGCCCGGTCCGGGCTGATCCGTTAAGACACGCCCTACCGGCCGGGCGGGCCGGCGAGGGCACGGGCGACGACGTCGTCCAGGAGGCGGGCGGTGGTGGCGACGTCCTGCTGGGAGTTGTCGATGATCGGCAGCCCGGAGCCGTACCAGCCGGCCATCCGGCCGTGGATGCGGGCGACTTCCTCGTCGCCGAGGCGGCGGTTGCCGGTGCGCTCGGCGTTGCGCTCCAGGACGACCTCCAGGCCGGGCAGGAGGACGACGGGGAGCAGCCCGGGGCCCACGTGGCGCTTCCACCCGCCGAGGCCGACGACGGGCCGGTCGGGGAAGACGGCGTCGTCGAGGATGCAGGAGATGCCGTTGGCGAGGAAGTTGCGCGCGGCGAAGCCGCAGGTGCGGCGGGCGAGGCGGTACTGCGCCTCGGAGTGGTCGTTCCACCCGGACTGCGGGTCGGCGAAGCCGGACCGCACCCATTCGCGCACGTCGTCCAGGCTGATGTGGGCCGTGGGCACCCGGCGGGTGTCCGCCCAGTGCCGGGCCACCGTCGTCTTCCCGGCCCCGGCCGGGCCGATGAGGAGCAGCGCGACGGCGGCGTGCGCGGAAGCGGCCGCGTCCGTGGGCAGCGGGAAGTGCCCGGTGGCCATGGGACCCTGCGGGGGCAGGGGCGGCGCCGGGGGCGGTGTGGGTGGCAGCGGCGGCCCCACGGGGTACTGCATCCGGTGGCACTCCGTCTCGTACGGGCGGCTGGCGCGTGGTGAAGAGGTCTCCCCCACCCCGCCCCTTCCCGTGACCGGGGGCTCCGCCCCGGGCCCCGGCGCCGGGCAGGCTGATTTCAGCCTGTCCGGCGCTTGAGGACACCGCGCGCAGCACGGTCAGGGGGTCCGGGGGCTTGCCCCCGGTCACGGGAAGGGGCGGGGTGGGGGAAAGACCACCGGCCCGCCACCCGGGCGGGCCAGACGGGAGAGTACCCGACGCAAGGCCAACGCCCGCGTCAGCCCGCCAGTTCCTCCGCCAGGGCGCGCAGCGCCAGCCGGTACGAGCCGATGCCGAATCCGGCCACCGTCCCGCTGGCCACCGCCGCGATCACGGACGTGTGGCGGAACACCTCCCGCGCGTACGGGTTGGAGATGTGCACCTCGATCAGCGGCGCGGTGCGCTGGGCGGCCGCGTCGCGCATCGCGTACGAATAGTGGGTGAAGGCCCCGGGGTTGATGACCACGGGGACCGAGCCGTCGGCGGCCTCGTGCAGCCAGCGGACCAGCTCGCCCTCGTCGTTGGTCTCGCGGACCTCGACGGCGAGGCCGAGCTCCGTACCGAGCCGGGTGCACTCCGCCACCAGGCCGGCGTAGGAGGTCGCGCCGTAGACGTCGGGCTCGCGGGAGCCCAGGCGGCCGAGGTTCGGCCCGTTGAGGACGAGCACCCGGCGCCCGCTCACGAAGCGATCTCCGCGTGGGCGGCGAGCAGCATCGCGGGGTCCGGGCTCTCCAGCACGGTGGGCTTGGCGAGCCCGTCGAGGACGATGAAGCGCAGCCGGTCGCCGCGGGACTTCTTGTCGACCTTCATGTTCTCCACCAGCTTGGGCCACTGATCGCCGCGGTAGGTGACGGGCAGGCCCACGGATTCGAGGATCGCGCGGTGGCGGTCGGCGGTCGCGTCGTCCAGGCGGCCGGCGATCCGGCCGAGCTCGGCGGCGAAGACCATGCCGACGGAGACGGCCGCGCCGTGGCGCCAGTTGTAGCGCTCGTTCTTCTCGATGGCGTGGGCGAGGGTGTGCCCGTAGTTGAGGATCTCGCGCAGCCCCGCCTCCTTGAGGTCGGAGGAGACGACGTCGGCCTTGACCCGGATCGCGCGCTCGATCAGCTCCGCGGTGTGCGGTCCCCGCGGCGAGCGGGCCGCCTCCGGGTCCGCCTCGATGAGGTCGAGGATGGCCGGGTCGGAGATGAAGCCCGCCTTGATGACCTCGGCGAGGCCGCTGACGTAGTCGTAGACGGGCAGCGACTCCAGGGCCGCCAGGTCGCACAGGACACCGGCCGGGGGGTGGAAGGCGCCGACGAGGTTCTTGCCCTCGGCGGTGTTGATGCCGGTCTTGCCGCCGACCGCGGCGTCGACCATGCCCAGCACGGTGGTGGGCACAGCGATCCAGCGCACCCCGCGCAGCCACGTCGCGGCGACGAAGCCGGCCACGTCGGTGGTGGCACCGCCGCCGACGCCGACGATGACGTCGGTGCGGGTGAAGCTGGTCTGTCCGAGCGCCTTCCAGCAGTAGGCGGCGACCTCGACGGTCTTGGCCTCCTCGGCGTTGGGGAGCTGGATCGCGATGGCCTCGTAGCCCTGTGCGGCCAGGTCCGCGCGCAGCACCTCCCCGGTCTCGGCGAGCGCCTCGGGGTGCAGCACGGCCACGCGCCGGGCCCGGGTGCCGATGAGGCCGGGCAGCTCGTCCAGCAGCTGGCGCCCGATCAGGACCTCGTACGGCTCGGTGCCCGCGCTGCCGGCGACCTGGATGCGGGTGGGGGCGTCGGTCATGCGTTCCTCACTGCGGGGTGTCGGGGGTGCGGGCGGGGGGCGGCGCCAGTGCCTTAAGGACGGCGTCGGCGACCTCGGCCGGGGTCCGGCCGCCCGTGCTGACGGTGGCGCGGGCCACCTCGGTGTACAGGGGGCGGCGCGCCTCCATCAGCTCGCGCCAGCGCTGCCGCGGGTTGACCGCGAGCAGCGGCCGGGGGGCGTCCAGACCCACCCGGCGCACGGCGTCGGCCAGTTCGACGTCGAGGAAGACGACCGGCAGCCCCTTGAGCAGGGCGCGGGTGCCGTCGTCCATGACGGCGCCGCCGCCGAGGGAGAGCACCCCGGGGTGCTCTCCGACGGCGGCGCGCACGGCCTGCCGCTCCAGTGCGCGGAAGTGCGGCTCGCCCTCGTCGATGAAGATCTCCGGGATGGGCTTGCCGGCGGTCCGCTCGATGTCGGCGTCGGTGTCGCGGTAACCGGTGCCCAGCCGCTGGGCGAGCAGGGCGCCGATGGTGGACTTGCCGGCCCCGGGGGGGCCGACCAGGACGACGAGGGGCGAGGTCACTTGATGGCCAGGTTGTCGAGGTAGCCGCGGACGTTGCGGCGGGTCTCGGTCACGCTGTCGCCGCCGAACTTCTCCGCGACGGCGTCGGCCAGCACCAGGGCGACCATGGCCTCGGCCACGATGCCCGCGGCCGGCACGGCGCACACGTCGGAGCGCTGGTGGTGCGCCTGCGTCGCCTCGCCGGTGACCACGTCGACGGTGGCCAGGGCGCGCGGCACGGTCGCGATCGGCTTCATCGCCGCCCGGACGCGCAGCAGCTCGCCGGTGGTCAGACCGCCCTCGGTGCCGCCGGAGCGGCCGGAGGCGCGGCGCAGCCCCTCGTCGGTGGCGACGATCTCGTCGTGGGCCTTCGAGCCGGGCACCCGGGCCAGGTCGAAGCCGTCGCCGACCTCGACGCCCTTGATGGCCTGGATGCCCATCAGCGCGGCGGCGAGCCGGGCGTCGAGCCGGCGGTCCCAGTGCACGTGCGAGCCGAGGCCGACGGGCACGCCGTAGGCGAGGACCTCGACGACGCCGCCGAGGGTGTCACCGTCCTTGTGGGCCTGGTCGATCTCGGCGACCATCGCCTCGCTCGCCGCCCCGTCCAGGCAGCGCACCGGGTCGGCGTCGAGCTTCTCGACGTCGGAGGGCTTCGGGTACACGCCGTAGGGGGCCTTGGCCGCGGCGAGCTCCACCACGTGGGAGACGATCTCGATGCCGGCCGTCTCCTTGAGGTAGGAGCGGGCGACGGCGCCGAGGGCGACGCGGGCGGCGGTCTCACGCGCGGAGGCGCGCTCCAGGACCGGCCGGGCCTCGTCGAAACCGTACTTCTGCATGCCCGCGAGGTCGGCGTGGCCGGGGCGGGGGCGGGTCAGCGGGGCGTTGCGGGCCAGCGCGGCGAGCTCGGCCGGGTCGACCGGGTCGGCCGACATGACCTTCTCCCACTTGGGCCACTCGGTGTTGCCCACCATGACGGCGACCGGGGAGCCCATCGTCAGGCCGTGGCGGACGCCGCCGATGAAGGTGACCTCGTCGCGCTCGAACTTCATCCGGGCGCCGCGCCCGTAGCCGAGGCGCCGCCGGGCCAGGTGGTCCGCCACCATGTCGGTGGTGATCGGCACGCCGGCGGGGAGACCCTCCAGCGTGGCCACCAGTGCCGGACCATGCGACTCTCCGGCCGTCAGCCAGCGCAACCTGCTCAACGGGACTCCTCTGCTCGCGCCCTCAAGATCATGCGGCGGCGCGGCCCGGGGGAACCTCCCGGCGCGCGGCCGGGTCGGCGCGGCCCTGGCCCGCCACCTCAGATCCTCCCATGGCCCGGGGGCTTTCCCGGCCGCAGGTCCGGGTTGTGGACGGACCGGGTCAGGTCAGTGCCCGGCCCGGGCAGCCAGCGCCGCCTCGCCCGCGGCCCGCATCGCGGCGAGCGGGGCCGTGGGGGCGCCGGTCATCCGCTCGACCTGGAGCACCGCCTGGTGGACCAGCAGGTCCAGGCCGCCGAGCACCGCGCCCCCGCGGGCCGACCAGGCGGCGGCCAGCGGCGTCGGCCACGGCTCGTACAGCACGTCGAAGAGGGTGCCGGGGCGGCTCGGGACGGCCTCCGCGAGGCCGTCGGTGGCACCCGCCGGGGTCGTGGCGACGACGAGCGGCGCGGTGAGGGCCTCGGCCGCCCGGGAGAAGTCGGCGGTCGTCACGGCGACGCCGAGGCGCTCCCCCCACGCGCGCATCTCCGCGGCGCGCGCCGCGCTGCGCACGTAGACGGTGACCTCACCGGCGCAGATCCCGGCGAGGGCGGCCAGGGCGGAGGAGGCGGTGGCGCCGGCGCCGAGCACGGCGGCGGAGCCGACCCGCTCGACGCCGCGCTCGCGCAGGGCCGCCGCGATGCCGGGGATGTCGGTGTTGTCGCCGAACCGGCGGCCGTCGTCGGTGAGGACGACGGTGTTGACGGCCTCGACGGAGGCCGCGGTGTCACTGACCGCGTCCAGCAGCGGGATGACGGCCCGCTTGAGCGGCATGGTCAGGGAGAGCCCCGCCCAGGTGCCGTCGAGCCCGTCGAGGAAGCCGGGCAGCGCGGCCTCGTCGACCTCGAAGCGGTCGTACGCCCACTCCCCCAGGCCCAGCTCCGCGTAGGCGGCGCGGTGCAGGACCGGGGAGAGCGAGTGGGCGATCGGCGAACCGAGCACCGCCGCGCGGTGGCGGTGCTCCCTCGGGTCACTCATCCCTGCTTCTTCGCCTTCTGGCTGTCGTTGAACTCCTGCACGAGCTTCTGGTGCTCCTGCAGGTTCTTGGTGAACCTGGTCTTGCCGTCGATGGAGACGAAGTAGTACCAGTCACCCGGCTCGGGGTCCATCGCGGCCTTCAGCGCCTCGGCGCCGGGGTTGCCGATGGGGCCGGGCGTCAGACCCTTGTAGAAGTACGTGTTGTACGGGTCGTCGAAGGACCGGAGCTGCTTGGGGCTGAGATCCAGCTTGCTCTGGTTCTTCAGGTAGTTGTACGTCGAGTCGAACTCCAGCTTGCCGTTCGTCTCGGTGTTGGTCGGCTTGAGGCGGTTGTATATCACCCGCGCCATCTTGCGGAAGTCGTCGTGCGTCATGCCTTCCGCGTTGACCATGCTCGCCACGGTGATGAGCTGGAGCGGGGACTTCAGGCCCAGTTCCTTGGCCTTGCCCTCCAGATCCACCTTGGCGTAGTTCTCGTTGGCCCGCGCGACCATCTGCTTGAGGATGGCCTCCGGCTTGGTGCCCTTGGCCGCGCTGTACTGCGACGGGTAGAGGAAGCCTTCAAGCGGGTTCTTGATCTTCGGGTCGCTGTTGGCCCAGGCGGGCAGGCCGAGTTCCTTGACCCGGCTCTTGGCGACGCCCTCGGTCGTGCCCTGCTGGAGGCCGAGCTTCTGGTCGATCGCGGCGTAGATCTGCACGGCCCGGCGTCCTTCGCCGATGGTGAGGAAGTTCCCGGCGTTGGTCATCATCGCGACGGCCGCCGAACCCGACATCTCCTTGCGCAGGGTGTAAGTGCCCGCCTGGATCGCCGCGCCCTTGGGGGCCTTCCCGGCCGCCTCGGTGAAGGCGCCGACGCTCTTGACCACGCCGGCCTGCTCCAGGACCTTGCCCATCCCGGTGAGGCTGGAGCCCTTGGGGATCTCGACCTGGACCTCGCCCGTCCCCTCGCCCGAGTAGTCGGGCGCCGCGCCGAAGTGGGTCTGCCAGTAGTCGTAGGCGAGGTACCCGCCGCCGCCCACGACACCGAGCAGCACCACGGCCACGACGAGGCAGGCCGTGCCGCTGCGGCGCTTGTTCTTCTTGTTGGGCTTGGCGCCGCCGCGCCGGCTGCGCGAGCGCTCCTCGCGCGGGGCGTCCTCGTCGGCGCCGCCGTCCGCGCCGTCCGCGTCGGTCGCGGCGGGCTCGGGGCGGTCGTCGAAGAGGGAGAGCTTCTCCTCGGTGGGCTCCGAGCGCCATTCCTCCTGCTGAGGCGGCTGCTGCTGTTGCCCGTGCTGCTGCTGGCCGTGCTGCTGCTGGCCCTGGTGCGCCTGCTGCTGCTCCTGCTGTTGACGCAGGTGCGGCGGCTGCGGCGGCGGGTAGGCGTCCGGCGTGCCGTAGTAGTCCGGCCGGGCGCCGGAGTAGGGGTCGGCGGGCTGCTGCCCGTACTGCTCCCCCGGCGTGCCGGCGTACGGGTCTCCCGTGCCCTGCGAGGAGTCCCAGCCGTACTGCCCCTGCTGGCCGTACTGCTGATCCTGGTGCGGCTGCTGCTGGTGTTGCGGCTGCTGCGGGTGCTGGTGTCCGGTGTACCCCTGGTCCCCGTACAGGGGGTCATCGGGATGCCACGGTTGGGAGCCGGGTCCCCGGCCGTACTCAGTCATCGATCCCCTAGAGCCGCACAGCGGCAGCCGATGGGCGCTCGGTGGGAGCGCGGCTCCCCGCCCTCCGGTTCTGGCCGGGGGGCGGGGAACGGCTGCCATGTCAGCGCGGAACGTTACCGTACTGCGATTAGATGACCACGTCGACGGGCTCGCCGGGGGGGCGGCCGGAGACCTTCTCCATCTCCAGGGCGTTCTGCAAAATGACCACCGCGGCGGCCTGATCCACCACCGAGCGGCCCTTCTTGGAGCTGACGCCCGAGGCGCGCAGACCCTGGGCGGCCGTGACCGTCGTCATCCGCTCGTCGACCAGCCGGACCGGCACGGGCGCCATCCGGCGGGCCATCTCCCTGGCGAACGTGCGCACCTTGGCCGCGGCCGGCCCCTCTCCCCCCTTGAGGGAGCGGGGCAGGCCGACGACGACCTCGATGGGTTCGTACTCCGCGACGATCGCCACGAGCCGCTTGTGGGCCTGCGGGATGTCCCGCCCCGGCACGGTCTCCACCGGGGTGGCGAGGATCCCGTCGGGGTCGCACGAGGCGACCCCGATGCGGGCGTCCCCGACGTCGACGGCGATGCGCCTGCCGCGTCGCACGGCGTCAGGCCGCTTCGGCGACGAGGCGCTCGACGGCGGCGACGGCCTCGTCGAGGGCGTCCGCGTTCTGGCCACCGCCCTGGGCGACGTCCGGCTTGCCGCCGCCACCGCCACCGAGGGTCTTGGCGGCGGTGCGGACCAGGTCACCGGCCTTGAGACCACGCTCGCGGGCGGCCTCGTTGGTGGCGATCACAGTCAGCGGACGGTTGTTCACGACGGTGAACAGCGCCACGACGGCCGGGCGGCCGCCCTGGATCCGGCTCCGCACGTCGAGGACGAGCTTGCGCAGGTCGTCGGCGCCGGTGCCGTCCGGCACCCGGCCGATGGCCAGGGCCACCCCGTGGACGTCCTTGGCGCTCTCGGCGAGGCCCGCGGCGGCCTGGAGCACCTTCTCGGCGCGGTAGCGCTCGATCTCCTTCTCGGCGTCCCGGAGCTTGGCGAGCATGCCGGAGATCTTCTCCGGGAGCTCCTCCGGGCGGCCCTTGACCAGCTCGGTGAGCTGGGCGACGACCGTGTGCTCCTTGGCCAGGAAGTTGTAGGCGTCGGCGCCGACGAGGGCCTCGACACGGCGCACGCCGGAGCCGATCGAGGACTCGCCGAGCAGCTTCACCAGGCCCAGCTGGGCGGTGTTGGCGACGTGCGTACCGCCGCACAGCTCCTTGGAGAAGTCACCGATGGTCACGACGCGCACGCGCTCGCCGTACTTCTCGCCGAACTCGGCGATGGCGCCCTGCTTCTTGGCCTCGTCGATGCTCATGACCTCGGCCTGGACGTCGAGCTCCCGGGAGAGGACCTCGTTGATCCGCTGCTCGACGTCGGTGAGGACGGTGCCGGGCACGGCGGCCGGGGAGCCGAAGTCGAAGCGGAAGCGGCCGGGCGAGTTCTCCGAGCCGGCCTGGGCGGCCGTCGGGCCCAGCGCGTCGCGCAGCGCCTGGTGGGTGAGGTGGGTGGCGCTGTGGGCACGGGCGATGGCACGGCGGCGCGTGACGTCGATGGTGGCCTGCACGGCGGCGCCGACGGTCACCTCGCCGACCTGGACGACGCCCTTGTGGACGCTGACGCCCGGGACGGGCTTCTGCACGTCGCGGATCTCGATGACGGCGCCGGTGTCGAGCTTGATCCGGCCCTGGTCGGCGAGCTGGCCGCCGCCCTCGGCGTAGAAGGGGGTGCGGTCGAGGACGACCTCGACCTCGTCGCCCTCGGTGGCGGCGGGCGAGGGCACGCCGTCGACGAGCAGGCCGACGACCGTGGCCTCGTTCTCGGTGCGGGTGTAGCCGGTGAAGTCGGTCTCGCCCGCGGTGTCGGCCAGCTCGCGGTAGGCGGACAGGTCGGCGTGGCCGGTCTTCTTGGCCTTGGCGTCGGCCTTGGCGCGGTCCCGCTGCTCCTTCATCAGGCGGCGGAAGCCGTCCTCGTCCACGGACAGGCCCTGCTCGGCGGCCATCTCCAGGGTGAGGTCGATCGGGAAGCCCCAGGTGTCGTGGAGCAGGAACGCCTTGTCGCCGCCGAGGACCGAGCCGCCGGCGGCCTTGGTCTCGGTGACGGCGGAGTCGAGGATGTTCGTGCCGCCCTTGAGGGCCTTGAGGAAGGCGGCCTCCTCGGCGAGCGCGACGGTCTCGATGCGCTTGCGGTCGGTGAGCAGCTCGGGGTACTGCTCGCCCATCGTCTTCAGGACGACGTCGACGAGCTCGGCGACGACCGGGCCGGTGGCGCCGAGGAGGCGCATGTTGCGCACGGCGCGGCGCATGATGCGGCGCAGGACGTAGCCGCGGCCCTCGTTGCCGGGGGTGACGCCGTCGCCGATGAGCATGACGGAGGTGCGCATGTGGTCGGCGACCACGCGCAGCGACACGTCGGTGCCGTGGGCGGCGCCGTAGCGGACGCCGGTCAGCTCGGTGGCCTTGTCCATGACGACGCGCAGCGTGTCGGTCTCGTACATGTTCTGCACGCCCTGCAGGATCATCGCGAGGCGCTCGAGGCCGAGGCCGGTGTCGATGTTCTGGCTGGGCAGGTCGCCGAGGATCGGGAAGTTCTCCTTGTCCTCGCCGGCGCCGCGCTCGTACTGCATGAAGACCAGGTTCCAGATCTCCACGTACCGCTCGTCGTTGACGGCGGGGCCGCCCTCGGCGCCGAACTCGGGGCCGCGGTCGTAGTTGATCTCGGAGCAGGGGCCGCACGGGCCGGGGACGCCCATGGACCAGTAGTTGTCCTTCTTGCCCAGGCGCTGGATCCGCTCGGCGGGCACGCCGACGACGTCGCGCCAGATGCGCTCGGCCTCGTCGTCCTCCAGGTAGACGGTGATCCAGAGCTTCTCGGGCTCCAGGCCGTAGCCGCCGTCCGCCACGGAGCTGGTGAGCAGCTCCCAGGCGTACTTGATGGCGCCTTCCTTGAAGTAGTCGCCGAAGGAGAAGTTGCCGCACATCTGGAAGAACGTGCCGTGGCGGGTGGTCTTGCCGACCTCTTCGATGTCCGGGGTGCGGACGCACTTCTGCACGCTGGTGGCGCGCGGGAAGGGCGGCTTGACCTCGCCGAGGAAGTACGGCTTGAAGGGGACCATGCCGGCGGGGACCAGGAGCAGCGTCGGGTCGTCCGCGATGAGCGACGCCGACGGCACGACGGTGTGCCCGCGCTCCTCGAAGAAGCGCAGCCAGCGGCGGCGGATTTCAGCCGACTCCATCAGTGGTCCTCTTTCCGGGTGAACGAGTGGTAGGGGTGGTTCGGTTCGAGCGCGGCCAGGCGGCGCTGCTCGGGAAGTTCGCGGTGCTCGGGGTCCGGCGCGGCGCTGAGGCCGAGCGCGTCCTTGAGCGCCTCTTCACGGTGCGCCATGCCCTCGCGTACGTCCAGGGCGAAGAGCTTCACCTTGCGGCCGGCGATGACCGCGCGGTCCGCGGCCTGCAGGGCCAGGCTCTCCGGGGTGAGCTTGGCGAGCTTGCGGTTGACCTTGGTGGTGGCCCAGACACCGGCTGCGACACCGGTGGTGAACCAAAAGGTGCGGCGGAACATTTCTGGGGTCAACCCTTCCCACGGGTGCGGCGGTAGCCACGCCGGGCGGACGGCAGTGTCGTGTCGACGGTCCGGCCGGCGAAGACGGGGCGCTCGGGCGCGGGCGCCGCCTTGCGGCCGATCGCGCGCCGCACGCCGTAGCCGAACGCGGCGACCTTGACCAGCGGGCCGCCGAACGCGGAGGAGACCGTCGAGGAGAGCGCGGAGGCGTTGGCCGTGACCTCCTGGACGTCCGCGGCGATGGAGTCCACGCGGGCGAGCTGGGTGTTGGCGGAGCGCACGGTCGCGGAGGCGTCCGCGAGGAGCGGCACGGCCTGTTCGCTGACGTCGGCCACCAGCTTGGTGGCGGCCTTGAGCGTCTGCGCGAGCCGCACCAGCACCAGGGCGATGAAGGACACGAGGATCGCCCAGAAGACGGCCACGAGGATCCCGGCCACCTCTCCACCGGACACGCTGCACCGCTCCCTGCTGGTCGTCGTCGCTGGCCCGCTTCTCACCCGAAAGCCTGTCGGAGGTCTGTCGGAAGCTTGCCGAAAAGAACGTCTGCGGACGCCCAGGGGGCGCCCGGTACGACCTTATCGCGCCGGGCCTCGGGGCCCGTACCGCATTGTTGCCGGGGACAGCCGGAGTTTACGCTGCGCATTCTCATCAGTACGCTCTGTGTGCCATGTCACCGCTCTCCGGCTCACCGCTCCCCGGTCCCCCGCCGCACGGCACCGCCGTACCGGACCGTCACCGGTCCGCGCCGCCGGGCAATCTGCCCGCCGCTCTCAGCCGGTTCTTCGGCCGCGCGGCGGAGCTGCGGGCGCTGGCGGACCATCTGGAGCACTCCCGGCTGGTGACCGTCACGGGCGTCGGCGGGGTCGGCAAGACCCGGGCGGTCACCGAGCTCGCCGCCGCTGTGCAGGATCGCTTCTGCGACGGGGCGTGGCTGGCCGAGCTCGGGGCGGTCACGGATCCGGCCCTGCTCGACCACGTGGTGGCCGAGGCGCTGCGGCTGACCGACCACACGGTCCGGCCGCCGCGCGAGTGCCTGCTCGAACAGCTCGCGGAGCGGCACCTGCTGCTCGTCCTGGACGGCTGTGAGCACCTCGTCGAGGACTGCGCCCTGCTCGTGCGCGACCTGCTGCGGCGGGCGCCGGGGCTGCGGGTGCTGGTGGCGGCGCGGCGGCCGCTGGAGATCGCGGGCGAGCAGGTCTTCGCCCTGCCGCCGCTGCCCGGGCCCGAGGCGGCCGCCCTCTTCGAGGACCGCGCCGCCCTGGTGCGGCCCCGGTTCCGGGACAACGGCGCGGAGGCGGGGGCCACGGCGGAGCTGTGCCGCAGGCTCGACGGCATCCCGCTGGCCCTGGAGCTGGCGGCCGGGCGGCTGGGCACCCTGTCGGTGACCCAGGTGCTGGAGCGGCTGGACGACCGGTTCCGGCTGCTGGCGGGGCGGTCGCGGGACGCCCTGCCCCGCCACCGGACGCTGCGCACGGCCATCGGCTGGAGCCATGAGCTGTGCACCCCGGCCGAGCGGCTGCTGTGGGCGCGGCTGACGGTCTTCGCGGGGCTCTTCGACCTGGAGGCGGCGGAATACGTCTGCTCGGGCCCGGAGCTGCCCGCCGAGGACCTCCTCGACGTCCTGACGGAGCTGGTGGCGCAGTCGGTGGTGGTGCGCGAGGACACCCCGCTGGGGCCGCGCTACCGGCTGCTGGACACCGTGCGGATGTACGGGGCGGGCTGGCTGGACGCGCTCGCCGACACCGAGCGGATGCGGCGCCGGCACCGCGACTGGTACATGGGGCTGGCCACCTGGTGCGAGCTGGACTGGTTCAGCCCCCGCCAGTCGGAGGTCGCGGCCCGGATCGACGCGGAGCTGCCGAATCTGCGGTTCGCCATGGAGTACAGCCTGGAGGCGGCCGGGGAGGCGCACATCGGCCAGTACCTGGCGGGGACGCTGTGGTTCTGCTGGGTGGGGTGCGGCCGGCTCGCGGAGGGCCGGTACTGGCTGGAGCGGGCCCGGGAGGCCGGCGACGTCAACGAGGAGACGCGGCTGAAGAGCCTGTGGGTCCTGGGGTACGTGGCGGTCCTCCAGGGCGACCGGGCGGGCGCGGGGCAGGCCCTGGGCGAGTGCCGGGAGCTCGCGGAGCGCACGGGCAACGACCGGGCCCTGGCCTACGCCGAGCACCGCACCGGCTGCCTGGCCCTGGTCTCGGACGACATGCCGCGCGCCGAGCGGCTGCTGCGCGGGGCGCTGGCCCGCTACCGCCGGGTGGGCGAGCTGAACGGCAATGTGCTGATGGCCGAGGTGGAGCTGGCCATGGCGGTGGCGTTCCAGGGCGATCTGGCGGGGGCGGTGGCCCGGTGCGAGGAGGTCCGGGAGGTCTGTGAGGAGCACGGCGAGCGCTGGACGCTGGCCTACGCGCAGTACGTGCTGGCGTTCGCGGCCTGGACCGGCGGGGACACCGCGGGGGCCCGGGCGCTGCTGGAGGACTGCCTGGCCGCCGACCACGCCTTCCGGGACCTGGTGGGCGCCGTCCTGGCGATCGAGCTGCTGGCGCTGGTCACGTGCGAGGAGGACGGGCCGGGGAGCGGCGTCCGGACCCTGGGCGCGGGCGCCGGCCCGGAGGGGGACGCGAACGCGGTGGAGGCCGCGGTGCTGCAGGGGGCGGCCGGCCGGCTGTGGCGCTCGGTGGGGCAGCCGCTGTTCGGTTCGCGGTACTTCAACGCGCCGCACGCGCTGTGCGAGCGGCGGCTGCGCGAGCGCCTGGGCGGGCCGCGGTACGAGGAGTGCGTGCGCGAGGGGGCCCGGCTGGATCTGGACGCGGCGACGGCGCGGGCGCTGCGCGGCCCCGCGGCTCCGCGGGCCGGGGTGCCGGGCGCCCGGGGCGGGCCCCCGCGCGCCCCGAGAACGCACGAGCCCGCCGGCTCCCGGGCCGCGGGGGCCGGGGAGACGACGGGCTGAGCGAAGCGCTCGAAAGAGAGCTGCGGTACCGCTGGATCAGCGGGCGTAGTACTCGACGACGAGCTGCTCGTCGCAGATCACCGGGATCTCCTTGCGGTTCGGGTCCCGGTCCAGACGGAACGCCAGAGCCGCCAGGTTGACCTGGAGGTAGCGCGGGGTCTCACCGTCGGCGGCGAAGCCACCGGCGCGGGCGACCTCGAACAGCGGCTTGGTGCGGCTGCGCTCGCGGACCATCACGACGTCGTCGGGACGGACGCGGAAGGACGGCTTGTCGACCTTGCCGCCGTTGACCTCGATGTGGCCGTGGACGACCATCTGGCGGGCCTGGTAGATGGTGCGGGCGATGCCCGAACGCAGGACCAGCGCGTCGAGGCGGCGCTCGAGCTCGACGACCAGGGCCTCGCCCGTCTTGCCTTCGGCCTTCTTGGCGCGGTCGTAGGCGCGGGCCATCTGGCGCTCGCTGATGTCGTACTGGGCGCGCAGACGCTGCTTCTCGAGCAGACGGACCTTGTAGTCCGAGTTCTGCTTGCGGCCGCGGCCGTGCTCACCCGGCGGGTAGGGGCGGGCCTCGAAGTACTTGACAGCCTTCGGGGTCAGCGCGATACCGAGCGCACGGGACTTCTTGACCTTGGGACGCGACTGGTTAGGCACGTTCTCCAGACCTCCGTTGTAGGTTAGGTTAGGCTCACCTTACTCAAGGAGATCGCATGTCTCGCCCTGGGAAAACCACGCGCGTCACAGACAACACAGACGAGAATGTCGATGCTCAGCACGGCATCGACTCGACGGAGGTCCGATCAGCTCATGGTCTGCCGCGTCCCAGCGGGCCAGAAATCGCGCGGATGCCGTCAGCAGCCGAACGCACACGAACTCTCGTACAGAGTACATGCTCGTCGGTACTGCTCATTCCCGGCCTGGACGCCGCCCGCCCCGAGCAGCTGATGCCGGAGGCCCGCAGCGTGGGCCCCGACGGCGAGGTGTTCCTCGTCTTCCCCGCCGATTCCCCGGCCGTGCGGGCCGCCACACACGCCCAGGACGACGAGCTGTCCGCCGTACTGGAGATCACCGACGTCGCCCCGGTCTCCGTGCCCAACCGCATCCGCGGCCGCGCCTGGCTCTCCGGCTGGCTGACCTGCGTCCCCGGGGTGACCGAGCCCGGCCGGATGATGCTGCGCCTGGAGGTCGGCGACACCAGCGTCGACGACCTGTGGGGCGCCGAGAACGTCGAGGCCGACGACTTCGCGCACGCCCGGCCCGACCCGCTCGTCGAGCACGAGGCGGAGCTGCTGCAGCACCTGCACTCCGCGCACGGCGAGCAGGTGCGCGCGCTGTCCGCCCTGCTCGGCGAGCGGGAGCTGCGCTGCGAGAGCGACCGGGCCGTGCCGCTGGCCCTGGACCGCTTCGGCCTGCGGGTGCGCTTCACCCCGGGCCACGGCGCCGGTTCGGCCGCCGACCGGTCCTTCGACGCCCGCTTCGAATTCCCCGAGCCCGTGCGGGACATCGCGGGGCTGCGCAAGGCCATGCACACCCTCTTCGAGGCGGCGCTGGGCTGAACGGCTGCCGCTCCCCCGGCGTCGCCCCGGACCCGCCCGGAAGTCACTCCCCCGAGGGAGGCTGCTCGCCGCGCAGGCGGGCCCGCACCCGCTCCACCACATCCGCGTACCGGGCCTCCGCGCCGTAGCGCGTGGGCTCGTAGTACCGCTTGCCGTGGATCGCGTCCGGGGCGTACTGCTGGGCGGCGATCCCGCCGGGCAGGTCGTGGGGGTAGAGGTAGCCCTGCGCGTGACCGAGCTTCTCGGCGCCCTTGTAGTGGCCGTCGCGCAGGTGCGGGGGCACGGGACCGGCGAGGCCCGCCCGGACGTCCGCGAGGGCCGCGTCGATCGCGAGGTACGCGGCGTTGGACTTCGGGGCGAGGGCGAGCGCCACGGCCACCTGGCCCAGCACGATCCGGGCCTCGGGGAAGCCGATCAGCGCCACCGCCTGGGCACCGGCGACCGCCGTCTGCAGGGCCGTGGGGTCGGCGAGGCCGATGTCCTCGCTCGCCGAGATCATCAGCCGGCGCGCGATGAACCGCGGGTCCTCGCCCGCCTCGATCATCCGGGCCAGGTAGTGCAGCGTGGCGTCGACGTCCGACCCGCGGATCGACTTGATGAGCGCGCTGGCGACGTCGTAGTGCTGGTCGCCGTCGCGGTCGTATTTCACCGCCGCCCGGTCGACGGCCCCCTCCAGCGTCTCCAGGGTGATCTCACCCTCGCCCTTGGCGATGGCCGAACCCGCCCCCGCCTCCAGGGCCGTCAGCGCCCGGCGCGCGTCACCGCCGGCGATGCGCAGCAGGTGCGCCTCGGCGTCCTCGGGCAGGGTCACCGCGCCGCCGAGGCCCCGCTCGTCGGTGAGCGCCCGGCGCAGCAGGCCGCGCAGGTCGTCGTCGGTGAGGGCCTGGAGCGTCAGCAGCAGGGAGCGGGAGAGCAGCGGGGAGATGATCGAGAAGTAGGGGTTCTCCGTCGTGGCCGCGATGAGGGTGACCCAGCGGTTCTCCACGGCGGGCAGCAGGGAGTCCTGCTGGGCCTTGCTGAAGCGGTGGATCTCGTCGAGGAAGAGGACGGTGTCCTTGCCGTAGCCGCCGGAGGCGCGGCGGGCGCCGTCGATGACGGCGCGCACCTCCTTCACCCCGGCGGTGATCGCGGACAGCTCCACGAAGCGCTTGTTGGTGGCCTGGCTGACGACGTAGGCGAGCGTCGTCTTGCCGATGCCGGGCGGGCCCCAGAGGATCACCGAGGACGGCCCGGCGGGGCCGCCGCTCGCCTCGCCCACCAGCCGGCGCAGCGGGGAGCCCTGCTTGAGGAGATGGCCCTGGCCGACGACTTCGTCGAGCGTGCGCGGGCGCATCCGGACGGCCAGCGGACTGCTCGCCGGGTCTTTCTCCTGGCGGTCCTCTGCGGCTGCGGTGAACAGGTCGGGTTCCACGTGCGAAACCCTATGCCACGGCACTGACAACGCCGCCGGACGAGGGCGTCCGGCGGCGTTGATCAGATCAGCGGGAGGGGGCGGTCACGGGGTGCCGCCGGTCCAGAACCACCACCACTTGGTGAGGATCAGCATCCCGATGACGCCGATCCACAGCACCGGCGGCACCCAGTGGAACTCCAGCAGCCCGCGCCGCAGGCCCTCCGGCGCGGGGATGAAGCCGCTGCGGAGGTTCTGCACGGTCACGTAGCAGAACATGACGATGGTGGCGACCCAGGCCAGGCAGCACCACAGGCACAGCGAGCCGATGACGTACAGCGACTGGTACTGCAGCCACGTCACGAAGCCGACGCCGAAGAGCGTGCCGGCCTGCATGCCCAGCCAGTACCAGCGCGGCAGGCGGGCCCCGGAGAGCAGGGCCAGGCCGATCGCGATGATCGCGCCGTAGCAGACCAGGCCCAGCATCGGGTTGGGGAACCCGAAGACCTCGGCCTGCTCGCTCTTCATGATGTTGCCGCAGGAGACGATCGGGTTCAGGCTGCAGCCCGGCACGAAGTCCGGGTCCTTGAGCAGCTCGAACTTGTCGAGCGTGATGACCCAGGACGCGAGCACACCCATGGCACCGGTGATCACCAGCAGCAGGGCGAAGGCCCGGCTGCCGCCCACCGCGCCCGATCCGGGCCCGTCCCGCTCCGAGCCGTCGGTGTCCGAACGGTCAAGTGCCGAAGTGGTCATAGCGCCGTTGATCCCATCAGTCGGTCGATGCCGCCCATTCTGCACCAGGGCTCCGGCGATCAGCCCTGCCTGGCCAGGAGTTCACCCACGACGGCATCGAGGGCGACCGCGGTCTGCTCGCCGCTCTCCAGGTCCTTGAGCTGCACCACTCCCTCGGCCAGGTCGCGCTCGCCGGCGACGAGCGCGAAGCGGGCACCGGAACGGTTGGCCGATTTCATGGCGTTCTTCAGGCCCTTGCCGCCGAACGCGAAGTCGGTCGCGACCCCGGCCCGCCGCAGCTCGGTGACGACCCCGAACAGCACCCGGCGGGCCTCCTCGCCCAGGGGCACCGCGAAGACCTGGGTGACGGCCGGCAGATCGAGCTCGACGCCCTCGGCCTTCAGTGCCAGGACGGTGCGGTCGACGCCGAGCGCCCAGCCGACGGACGGCAGCGCCGGGCCGCCGATCATCTCGGACAGGCCGTCGTAGCGGCCGCCGCCGCCGACTGCGGACTGCGAGCCCAGGCCGCCGTGGACGAACTCGAAGGTGGTGCGGGTGTAGTAGTCCAGGCCGCGCACCAGCTTCTCGTCGTCCTCGAACGCGACGCCCGCCGCGGTCAGCAGCGCACGGACCTCCTCGTGGTAGGCCTTGCAGGCCTCGCACAGGTGGTCGCGGAGCATGGGGGCGCCGACCAGCTGCTTCTGGACGGCCTCGCGCTTGTCGTCCAGGACCCGCAGCGGGTTGATCTCGATCCGGCGGCGGGTGTCGTCGTCGAGGTCGAGGCCGCGCAGGAACTCCTGGAGCGCGTCGCGGTAGGCGGGGCGGCACTCCTTGTCGCCGAGCGAGTTCAGCAGCAGCCGGAAGTTCTTCAGGCCGAGCGACGTGTAGGCGTCGACGGCCAGGATGATCAGCTCGGCGTCCAGCGCCGGGTCCTCCGCGCCGATGGCCTCCGCGCCGACCTGCGAGAAGTGGCGGTAGCGGCCGGCCTGCGGGCGCTCGTAGCGGTAGTACGAGCCGGAGTACCAGAGCTTGACCGGGAGGTTGCCGGCCTTGTGCAGGTTGGCCTCCAGCGCCGCGCGCAGCACGGAGGCGGTGCCCTCGGGGCGCAGCGCGAGCTCGTCGCCGCCGCGCGTGGTGAGGGTGTACATCTCCTTGGTCACGATGTCGGTGGACTCGCCGACGCCGCGGGAGAACAGTTCGACCTGCTCGAAGCCCGGGGTCTCGATGTAGCCGTACCCGGAGCGCTTGAGCGGCGCGGCGATGGCCTCGCGCACGGCGAGGTAGACCGCGGAGTCGGGCGGGGTCAGGTCGTAGGTGCCCTTGGGGGCCTTGAAGGTGCTCACGGAAAAGATCGTCACATTCCTCGTCGCGGAGCGGCGGTAGCGCCGCCTCCGAGGCCGTGCTGCGCCTGGGCCACTTCCCGCAGGTACGGGTTGGCGGCGCGCTCTCGGCCGATGCTGGTCTGGGGGCCGTGGCCGGACAGCACCACCGTCGAATCGTCCAGGGGCAGGCACACTCGGGCCAGCGACTGGAGCATCTCGGCGTGGTCACCGCCGGGCAGGTCGGTGCGTCCGATGGAGCCGGCGAACAGCAGGTCACCCGAGAAGAACACCGACGGGACGTCGGAGGACTCGGGCAGCCGGAAGGTCACCGACCCCTTGGTATGGCCGGGCGCGTGCGCGACGGTGAACTGCATCCCGGCGAGGTCCAGCCGGGAGCCGTCGGACAGCTCCTTGACGTCGTCCGGCTCGCCCACGGTCAGCTCGCCCATGAGCTGCTGCCCGATGGAGCGGCCGAGGGCCTTCTCCGGGTCGCTCATCATGTAGCGGTCGGCGGGGTGGATCCAGGCGGGGACGTCGTGGGCCCCGCACACCGGGACGACCGAGGCGACGTGGTCGATGTGCCCGTGGGTGAGGACGACGGCGACGGGCTTGAGCCGATGCTTCTTGAGCGCGTCCTCGACGCCCTGGGCGGCCTGGTGGCCCGGGTCGATGATCACGCACTCCTCGCCTGCGGCGGGGGCGACCAGATAGCAATTGGTCCCCCAGGCCCCGGCGGGGAACCCGGCAATGAGCACGTTCGTCCTTAAATGTCGACCAGCACGAATACCAGCGGCGGATCAGCGGGCGGCCCCCGGCGGGGGCCCGGCTGGAACAGAGCCTACCGGCGGCACTCCCGCCGCCGCGAACCCGTATACCGTACGGGCACACGCGCAACACACGGCTCAGGACATGGACGAGACGGCACGAGGAGACGACCCGGTGGTCAGTAACGAGCAGCGGCGGCGGCAGCTCGCCCGGGAGAAGTTCGAGCGGCAGCAGGAGCGCCGTGAGGCGGCGCGCCGCAAGTCCCGGCGGCGCAACGCGGTGATCGCGGCCGGTCTCGCCGTGGTGGTGGCGGCCGGCGCGACGGCGTTCGCCACGGGCGCGCTGTCCGGCGACGACAAGAAGGACACGGCGGACGCGGCGGGACCGACTCCCCCGGTGCCGAGCAAGGGTCCGGACCCCTGCGCCAAGCCCGCCCCCGGCTCCCCCGCGAAGAAGACGTGGAAGTCGGAGCCGGAGATGAGCATCGACAAGTCGGCTTCGTACGCGATGGACATGAAGACGACCTGCGGCACCATCGACCTGAAGCTGGACGCCGCCAAGGCCCCGCACACGGTCAACTCCTTCAACTTCCTGGCCGGGCAGGGCTTCTTCGACCACACCAAGTGCCACCGGCTCACCACCGAGGGCATCTTCGTCCTGCAGTGCGGTGACCCGACGGCCAGCGGCTCGGGCGGCTCCGGCTACACCATTCCGGACGAGAATCTCAAGGACCCCAAGCTCAAGGGCAACGTCTACCCCGCGGGCACCGTCGCGATGGCGAACACGGGGCAGCCGAACTCCGGGGGCAGCCAGTTCTTCCTCGTCTACAAGGACAGTCAGCTCGACCCCAAGTACTCGCCGGTGGGCACCATCGGCGCCGACGGCATGAAGACGCTCAAGAAGATCGCGGACGCGGGCGTGGCGGGCGGCGGGACCGACGGCCCGCCCAACGCGACCGTCGTCATCGACAAGGCGGCCGTGACCAAGTCCTGAGGCCCGGCCGGCGCTCTTCTCCGGCCCCGCGGGCGGAAATTTCCGTCGCGCGGGATACGGACAGCCGGGGCGCCGGTCGCCTATGTTGTCGTTGTGTAGGGTGCCTGATCCGACGGCTGCCCGCACCCAATCGATCAAGCCGTCGGACCGGTCAGGGCGCGGCCCTGCCGGAACAACTGTGGACGATGCCCGAGGGGCCGCGCACCGGCCCCGGCATCATGTGGAGGAGGCGCTGTGAGCAGCGACCCATGGGGCCGCGTCGATGAGACGGGGACTGTGTACGTGCGTACCGCCGACGGCGAGCAGGTCGTCGGATCGTGGCAGGCGGGCTCTCCCGAGGAGGCCCTCGCTTACTTCGAGCGCAAGTACGAGGGCCTGGTCGTCGAGATCGGCCTCCTCGAGCGCCGGGTCAGGACCACCGACCTGTCGGCCAAGGACGCCATGACCGCCATCGACCACCTGCGCACGCAGGTCGACGAGCACCACGCGGTCGGTGACCTCGACGCGCTGCGGGCCCGGCTCGACAAGCTCGTCGCGACGGTCGAGACGCGCCGCGAGGAGCGCAAGGCGGCGAAGGCGAAGCAGTCCGACGAGGCCCGCACGGCCAAGGAGGCGCTGGTCGCCGAGGCCGAGGAGCTGGCCGCGAGCGAGCAGTGGCGGTCGGCCGGCGAGCGGCTGCGCGCCCTGGTGGACACCTGGAAGGGCCTGCCGCGGCTGGACCGCAAGGCGGACGACGAGCTGTGGCACCGCTTCTCGCACGCCCGCTCCGCGTTCTCCAAGCGGCGCAAGGCGCACTTCGCCGCGCTGGACGCGCAGCGCGAGGACGCCCGCAAGGTCAAGGAGAAGCTGGTCGCCGAGGCGGAGTCGCTCTCCGGGTCCACGGACTGGGGCCCCACGGCGGCCCGTTACCGCGATCTGATGGCGGAGTGGAAGGCGGCGGGCCGCGCCCAGCGCGAGTCCGAGGACGACCTGTGGACCCGCTTCCGCGGTGCCCAGGACGTTTTCTTCCAGGCGCGCAGCGAGGTGTTCGCCGAGCGCGACGCCGAGCAGGCCGGCAACCTCACGCGCAAGGAGGAGCTGGTCGTCGAGGCCGAGAAGCTGCTCCCCGTGACGGACCTGAAGGCCGCGCGCGCCGCGTTCCGCTCGATCAACGAGCGCTGGGAGGCCATCGGCCACGTGCCGCGGGACGCCCGGCCGAAGATCGAGGGCCGGATGCACGCCGTCGAGCGCGCCCTGCAGGAGTCGGAGGAAGCCGAGTGGCGGCGGACGAACCCGGAGGCGCGGGCCCGTGCGGCCGGCCTGACGGGTCAGCTGCAGGCCGCGGTCGACAAGCTCCAGGAGCAGGTCGACAAGGCGCGTGCCGCGGGCAACGACGCCAAGGCCGACAAGCTCACCAAGGAGCTGGAAGGCCGCAAGGCCCTGCTGGACCAGGCCCTGAAGGGCCTGCAGGAGTTCGGCGGCTGAGAGCAGACGCATGAGTAAGGGGCTCCGGCTATAGCCGGAGCCCCTTACTCATGTCCGTGTCACGGCCGGCGGGCCGACGTCACGCGGTAGACGTCGTAGACGCCCTCCACACCGCGCACCGCCTTCAGGACGTGCCCCAGGTGCTTGGGGTCGCCCATCTCGAAGGTGAAGCGGGAGGTGGCCACCCGGTCGCGGGAGGTCTGCACGGCGGCGGAGAGGATGTTGACGTGCTGGTCGGACAGGACGCGGGTGACGTCCGACAGCAGCCGGGACCGGTCCAGCGCCTCCACCTGGATGGCGACCAGGAAGACCGACGACTGGGTCGGCGCCCACTCCACGTCGATGATCCGCTCCGGCTGCTGCGAGAGGGAGTCGACGTTGACGCAGTCGGCGCGGTGCACCGAGATGCCGTTGCCGCGGGTGACGAAGCCGATGATCGGGTCGCCCGGCACCGGCGTGCAGCAGCGGGCCAGCTTGACCCACACGTCGTCGACGCCCTTGACGACCACGCCCGGGTCCGCGCTGGAGCGCCGCTTGGAGCGGCTGCGGATCGGCGTGGACTCCTCGATGTCCTCGGTGGCCGCGTCCTCGCCGCCGAGGGCCTGGACGAGCTTCTGGACGACGCCCTGGGCCGCGACGTGTCCCTCGCCGATCGCGGCGTAGAGGGAGGAGATGTCCGGGTAGCGCATCTCGTGCGCGAGGGTGACGAGGGAGTCGCCGGTCAGGATCCGCTGGATCGGCAGGTTCTGCTTGCGCATGGCCCGCGCGATGGCGTCCTTGCCCTGCTCGATGGCCTCGTCGCGGCGCTCCTTGGAGAACCAGGCGCGGATCTTGTTGCGGGCGCGGGGCGACTTGACGAAGCCGAGCCAGTCGCGCGAGGGGGCCGCGCCGGGGGCCTTGGAGGTGAAGACCTCCACCAGGTCGCCGTTGTCGAGCGTCGACTCCAGGGGGACGAGTCTGCCGTTGACCCGGGCGCCTATGGTGCGGTGGCCCACCTCGGTGTGGACGGCGTAGGCGAAGTCGACCGGGGTGGCGCCGGCCGGGAGCGCTATGACATCGCCCTTGGGCGTGAAGACGAAGACCTCGTTGCGGGAGAGGTCGAAGCGCAGGGACTCCAGGAACTCGCCCGGGTCCTCCGTCTCCTTCTGCCAGTCCAGCAACTGCCGCAGCCAGGCCATGTCGTTGACGGTGTCCTGGTTCTTGCCGGCGTGCTTGGGCACGTCGGTGCGGACCTTGGAGGCTCCGGCGACGGCTTCCTGCTTGTACTTCCAGTGCGCGGCGATGCCGTACTCCGCGCGCCGGTGCATGTCGAAGGTGCGGATCTGCAGCTCGACGGGCTTGCCGCTGGGACCTATGACCGTCGTGTGCAGCGACTGGTACATGTTGAACTTGGGCATCGCGATGTAGTCCTTGAACCGCCCCGGGACCGGGTTCCACCGGGCGTGGACGGTGCCGAGCGCCGCGTAGCAGTCGCGGACGGTGTCGACGAGGACGCGGATGCCCACCAGGTCGTAGATCTCGGCGAAGTCACGGCCGCGCACGATCATCTTCTGGTAGACGCTGTAGTAGTGCTTCGGGCGGCCGGTGACGGTGGCCTTGATGCGGGCGGCGCGCAGGTCGGCCTGGACCTCGTCGGTGACGATGGCCAGGTACTCGTCGCGCTTGGGGGCCCGCTCGGCGACGAGGCGGACGATCTCGTCGTACATCTTGGGGTAGAGGATCGCGAAGGCGAGGTCCTCCAGCTCCCACTTGATGGTGTTCATGCCCAGGCGGTGGGCCAGCGGGGCGTAGATCTCCAGGGTCTCGCGGGCCTTCTTCTCCTGCTTCTCCCGCTTGAGGTAGCGCATGGTGCGCATGTTGTGCAGGCGGTCGGCGAGCTTGATGACCAGGACCCGGGGGTCCTTGGCCATGGCGACGACCATCTTGCGGACCGTCTCGGCCTGCGCGGCCTCGCCGAACTGCACCCGGTCGAGCTTGGTGACGCCGTCGACGAGCAGGGCCACCTGGTCGCCGAAGTCACGGCGCAGGTCGTCCAGGCCGTACTCGGTGTCCTCGACGGTGTCGTGCAGCAGCCCCGCCATCAGCGTCGCCGGGTCCATGCCGAGCTCGGCGAGGATGGTGGTGACGGCGAGCGGGTGGGTGATGTACGGGTCGCCGCTCTTGCGCTTCTGTCCCCGGTGCCAGCGCTCGGCGACCTGGTAGGCGCGCTCGATCTGGCGCAGCGTGGTGACGTCGGCCTTGGGGTCGTTGCCGCGGACGATGCGCAGCAGCGGTTCGAGGACCGGGTTGTAGGGGCTGGAGCGCTGGACGCCCAGGCGGGCGAGGCGGGCCCGGACGCGGCTGGAGGAGCCGGAGCGGGGGGAAGGGTTCTGCGGAGGCGTGGGCCGGGCGGGTGAGCCGCCGGGGGCGGGCTTGTCGGCCGACGGGCGGGCGCGGTCCACCGCGGACCGGGCCGGGCCGGCCGGGGGCTTGCCCTCCGCGGGCGGGACGGGCTCGGGCGCGGGGGCGCGGTCGGGGCGGCCCTTGGGCGTGCCCGCGGCCGCCGCGGCTTCGGGAGACGGCTTGTCCGGCTGTGCGGCGGTGAGCGGCTGGGCCTCGTCTGGCAAGAGCACTCCTCATGCGGGTCCGGCCCCCCGTTCAGGTCCGGACTGCCATGGTATCGAGCCGGGCGGGGTGGCCGCCGCGCCCCCGGGCCGCACAAGGCCCCGGGCGGGCACGGACAGCGGGGCGGGCACCGGAATCCTCCCCGGTGCCCGCCCCGCGTCGTGCTCTCCGTGTCCCCGTGGGGTCAGAGGGTGATCAGCGCCTCCAGGGGCGCGTCGCCCAGCGCGCTCGCCAGCCGGTCCCGGCCGGTGAGGAAGCTGAGCTCCATCAGGACGGCGACGCCCGCCACCTCGGCGCCGGCGCGTCGGATGAGCTGCAGCGACGCCTCGGCGGTGCCGCCGGTGGCCAGCACGTCGTCGATGACCAGGACCCGGTCGCCGGCGCCGAGGGCGTCGGCGTGGATCTCGATCTCGGCGGTGCCGTACTCCAGCTCGTAGGTCTGGGCGAGGGTCGCTCCGGGGAGCTTGCCGGCCTTGCGCACGGGCACGAAGCCGACGCCCGCGCGGACGGCGGCCGGGGCGCCCAGGATGAAGCCCCGGGCCTCCAGACCGACGACCTTCGTCGCGCCGTAGCGCCGGCAGAGCTCCGCGAGCGCGTCGGTCAGCGCGGCGAACGCCCCGGCGTCGGCGAGCAGCGGGGTGATGTCCTTGAACATCACGCCCGGCTTCGGATAGTCGGGCACATCGTGGATGTGTGCGAGGAGCAGGTCCCGCAGCTTCTCGTCGGCGGTGCCGACGCCCACCGGGGCGCTCATCGGCGCTTGCCCGACGGGCGGCCGCCGCGGCCACCGCGGCCCCGGGGCTCGGTCCGGGCGCGCTGGCCGACGAGGCCGGCCGGGGAGTCGTCCTCCGGGCCCTCGTCGCCGCGGGGCTCCGCGTCGCGCGGCTCGCTCTCCGCGCCCGACTCGCCCTTGGCGGCGGCCGCGGCGCGCTTGGCGCTCACCCGCTTGGCCAGGGCCTTCATCTGCGGGTCGCGCTCCTTGAAGTCGGCGACCAGCGGGGTGGCGATGAAGATCGAGGAGTACGCGCCGGCCGCGAGGCCGACGAACAGGGCGAGCGAGATGTCGTTGAGCATGCCGGCGCCGAGGAAGCCGCCACCGATGAAGAGCAGGCCGGCGACCGGCAGCAGCGCCACGACGGTGGTGTTGATGGAGCGCACCAGGGTGGCGTTGAGGCTGCGGTTGGCGATCTCGCTGTAGGTCCAGCGGGTCTGCTTGGTGATGTCCTTCGCGCCCTCCTTGAGACCGTCGAAGACGACGACGGTGTCGTAGAGGGAGTAACCGAGGATGGTCAGCAGACCGATCACGGTGCCCGGGGTGACCTCGAAGCCGACGAGGGCGTAGACGCCGACGGTGATGGTGAGGTCGTGGACGAGGGCGACCAGGGCGGCGAGCGCCATGCGCCACTCGAAGGCGATCGCCAGGTAGATCACCACGAGGACCATGAAGATCCCGAGGCCCATCCACGCCTTGTTGGCGATCTGGTCACCCCAGCTCGGGCCGACGATATCGGTGTTGATCTTGTCCAGGGGGACGTCGAGCTTCTTGGCCAGCGCCTCCTGGGTCGTCCGCGACTTCTCCGTGGTCAGCTCGCTGACCTGGATGCGCAGCGTGCGGTCGCCGAGCTTCTGGACGATCGCGGGGTGGCCGGAGAACTCCTCGGCCGTCTGCTTCGCCTGGTCCGCGGACACGGAGGTCTTGGGCGTGGTGAAGACCGCGCCGCCGGAGAACTCGATGCCCATGTTCAGGCCGCGCACCGCCAGGCCGACGATGGCCGTGATGGTGATCAGTATCGAGATCGCGTACCAGATCTTCCGCTTGCCGACGAAGTCGTAGCCGACCTCACCGCGGTAGAGCCGGGCGCCGATGGTGCCGAGCTTCGACATCTCACGCCTCCTTCGGGTCGGCGGGGGCGGACGGCCGGCGGGAGGCCCGCAGCGGCGGCTTGGCGCCGAGCCGCTTGGGGTCCAGACCCGACCACGGATGGCCGCTGGCGAAGAACTTGCGGCGCGCGAGCAGCGTCATCAGCGGCTTGGTGAAGAAGAAGACCACGACGACGTCGAGGAGCGTGGTCAGACCGAGGGTGAACGCGAAGCCCTGCACCTTGCCGACGGTGACGATGAAGAGCACCGCGGCGGCGAGGAAGGACACGAAGTCGGAGACCAGGATCGTGCGGCGGGCGCGCGGCCAGCCCCGCTCGACGGCCGGGCGCAGGGTCCGGCCCTCCCGGATCTCGTCCCGGATCCGTTCGAAGTAGACGATGAAGGAGTCCGCGGTGATACCGATCGCGACGATCGCACCGCAGACGGCCGGCAGGTTCAGTGCAAAGCCGATGGCCTCACCGAGCAGCACCATGATCGTGTAGGTGAGGATCGCGGAGGCCAGGAGGCTCGCGAGCGCGACGAGCGCGAGACCGCGGTAGTACGCCACCAGGTAGATGATGACGAGCGCGAGGCCGATGGCTCCGGCGATGAGGCCGGCCCGCAGCTGCTCGCCGCCGAGGGCGGCGGTGACGCTGGTCTCGGTGACGACGTCGAAGGACAGCGGCAGGGCGCCGAAGGACAGCACGTTCGCCAGGTCCTGGGCGCTCGCCTGCGTGAAGCCGCCGGAGATCTCGGCCTGCCCGCCGGAGATCGAGCTGGAGACGGACGGGTCGGAGACGACCTCGCCGTCCAGGACGATCGCGAACTGGTTCTGCGGGGGCTGCTTGCTCGCCAGCTGGCCGGTGACGTCGGCGAACTTCTTGGAGCCGCCGGAGGTGAACTTCAGCTGGACGATCCAGCCCTGGCCGCGCTGGGTGTCGAAGACGGCGTCGGCGTCCTTGACGCCGGTGCCCTCGACGGCCACCGGGCCGAGGATCTCCTTGGCCTTGCCGTCCTTCTTGCACGCGACGATCACGTCGGTGGCCGGGGAGGAGGCGGCGGCCTTGGCCGCCTTGGAGCGGCCGTCAGGGGTGGTGCAGTCCAGGGCGTCGAGCTTCTTCTGGAGCGCGGCGACATCCGCGGGGGACGGCGTGGGGTCCTTCTTGGACTTGTCGTCCTTCTTCTCGTCCTTGGCGTCCTTGGCGGAGGCCGAGGCGCTCGGCGTGGCGGCGGCGTCGGCCTTCAGCGCGTCGGTGACGGGCCGGCCCTGCGGGCCGGGGCTCGAACCGGCGCTCGCCGAGGCGGACGGGGAGCCGGACGGCTTGGTCTTGTCGTCCTTGCTCTTGTCGCCGTTCTTGCCGTCGTTCTTGTTGGCGGAGGGCGAGGAGCTGGGGGTCGGCTCGGGCGTCACGCCGGCGTCGGCCACGCTCAGCACCGGGCGGAAGCCCAGCTTGGCGGTGGTTCCGACCTGTTCGCGGGCCTGCTTCGCGTTCGTCCCCTTGGGGATGTTCACGATGATGTGCTTCTTGCCCTGCGTCTGGACCTCGGCCTCGGTGACACCGAGACCGTTGACACGGCGGTCGATGATGTTCACGGCCGTGTTCATGTTGGTCTGCGTGATCGCATTGGGCTTGCCGGGCTCGTTCTTGGCCTCCAGCGTGAAGCTGGTGCCGCCCGCGAGGTCGATGCCCAGTCGCGGTGTGCTGCGCCCGGAGGCGAACATCCCCGCGGTGAGCGCCACCATGGCGATCAGGATCAGGGCCAGGACGCGGCCCGGCCTGCCCTGGCCGCCCGGGGACCTGCGGCCCTTCTTCGGTGCTGCCACCTTGTCGTTTCTCCCTGTCCAACCGCCCGGTGTCGGGTGTTCGCCGGGCGGCCACGAGTGTTGTGGGGACTGCCCCCCGCCGGAGCCTAGACCGTGAGAGAACCGCGGCGCACTGCTCGGTGAGTGCTCCGCGGTTCACTCAAGGGGCTACTTCGCGTCGGTGCTGCCGTCCTGCTTGCCGTCCCGCTCGGCGTCCTCGGCGGCGGCCGGCTCGGCCTCGGCGCCCTTGGCACCCTTGGCTTCCTTGCCGAGGTCGAGCTTCTTGCCGGCCGGGGTCGTGTCCTCATCGGCCCCGGTCAGCGAGGAGGCGTCGTCCGGGACGACGGGGGTCTCCTCGTCCTCGGCGGGCTCGATCCCGTGGACGATGCGGTTGTACTCCGCGTCCTCCAGGACGGCGCCGATGGAGTTCTTCGCGTAGATCGCGTGGACGCCGGGGGCGACCTCGAGGAGCACCGAGTCCTCGTTGACCTCCTTGACGGTGGCGTACATGCCGCCGATCGTCCGCACACCGGTGCCCGGCTGCATCTGGTCGCGCATCTGCGCCGCCTGGCGCTGCTTGTTCTTGGCCGACCGGGTCATCAGGAACATGGCCCCGATGAGCACGATGAACGGCAGGAGAGTCATGATATTCACGGGACGGGGTTTCCTTCACACGACCGCGGGGGGCGCGGCCTGGTCTACGGTGGTATGCCGCACCGATACGGACGGCATCGGCGGAGTCTAAGCGAGTCCGCACCTATGGAACAACGCTCAGCATGGCACCGGGGTTCCTGAGCGGACCAGCCCCCGCGCCGTCACCCGCCGAAGAGGCCCTGCTGTCCCGGGCCCCCCGCGGCCTGCGCGGGCGGCACCAGGCCGAGGTGCGTCCACGCCGCCGGCGTGGCGATCCGGCCCCTGGGCGTCCGTGCCAGCAGCCCCTCCCGCACCAGGAACGGCTCGGCGACCTCCTCGACCGTCTCGCGCTCCTCGCCCACGGCGACGGCGAGGGTGGAGAGGCCCACCGGGCCGCCGCCGAAGAGCTTGAGCAGGGCGGTGAGCACGGCGCGGTCCAGCCGGTCGAGACCGCGGGCGTCGACCTCGTAGACCTCCAGCGCCTGCGCCGCGACCTCCGGCGTGATGACTCCGTCGGCCTTGACCTGCGCGAAGTCCCGGACGCGGCGCAGGAGGCGGTTGGCGATGCGGGGGGTGCCGCGGGAGCGGCCGGCGATCTCGGCGGCGCCTTCGGCGTCTATGGCGACGTCCAGGAGGCGGGCCGAGCGGTGGATGACGCGCTCCAGCTCGGCGGGGGCGTAGAACTCCATGTGCCCGGTGAAGCCGAAGCGGTCGCGCAGCGGGGGCGGCAGCAGCCCGGCCCGGGTGGTCGCGCCGACCAGGGTGAAGGGCGGCAGCTCCAGGGGGATGGCGGTGGCGCCGGGGCCCTTGCCGACGATGACGTCGACGCGGAAGTCCTCCATCGCCATGTACAGCATTTCCTCGGCGGGCCGGGACATGCGGTGGATCTCGTCGAGGAAGAGGACCTCTCCCTCGGTGAGGGAGGACAGGATCGCGGCGAGGTCGCCGGCGTGCTGGATGGCGGGGCCGGAGGTGATGCGGATCGGGGCGCCCATCTCCGCGGCGATGATCATCGACAGGGTGGTCTTGCCGAGGCCGGGCGCGCCGGAGAGCAGGACGTGGTCGGCGGTGGCACCGCGGGCGCGGGCGGCGCGCAGGACGAGGTCGAGCTGCTCGCGGACCCGCTCCTGGCCGACGAACTCGCCGAGGTCCTTGGGGCGCAGCGCCGCCTCGACGGCCTGGTCCTCGCCGTCGGCGGAGGAGCCGACCAGCCGGTCGGCCGCGGCGGCGGGGCCGTCGGTGGTCTCGGGTGCGGACTCGTCGTCCCAGTTCACGGATTGAACCTCACGGTCGGTGGTGGTGCGGGGCGGCACGGTCGGGCCGCCGGTTCCTGGGCGGGGCGGCGCCCCTGGGGCGGGTGGTGCCCGTCCGTCAGCGGGCCCGGTTCAGGCTCTGGAGCGCCGCGCGCAGCAGCTGGCCGACCTGGGGGGTGCCGCCGGCGGCGGTCACCGCCTCGGCCTGCGGGGCCACCGTCTCCATGGCCTCCTCCGCCTCCCGGGCGGCGTAGCCGAGGCCCACCAGCGCGGCGAGCAGCTGCTCCCGCCAGCCGGCGGCGGGGGCGCCGCCGCGGGCGGCACCGCCGGAGCCGACGGGTGCGCCGAGCCGGTCCTTGAGCTCCAGGAGCAGCTTCTGGGCGCCCTTCTTCCCGATGCCGGGGACGGCGGTGAGTGCCTTCTCGTCGCCGGTGGAGACGGCGCGGCGCAGGGCGTCGGGGTCGTGCACGGCGAGCATGGCCTGGGCCAGGCGCGGTCCGACGCCGCTGGCCGTCTGGAGCAGCTCGAAGACCTGCCGCTCGTCGTCGTCGGCGAAGCCGTAGAGGGTCAGGGACTCCTCGCGCACCACGAGGGACGTCGCGAGCTTGGCGTGCCGGCCGACGCGGAGCGTGGAGAGGGTGTTCGGGGTGCACAGGACGGCCATGCCGACGCCGCCGACCTCGATGACGGCGGTGTCGGGGGCGAGGGCCGCTACCGGGCCGGAGACAAAGGCGATCATGCGCTGCCCTTCAGGGTTCGTACGGCCGCGTCCGGCAGCCGGGTGGTGCGGCGGTGGGCGGCGACGGCCTGCTGGAGGCGGTTGGTGGCCGGGGCCCGCCAGATGTGACAGATGGCCAGGGCGAGGGCGTCGGCGGCGTCGGCCGGCTTGGGGGGCGCGTCCAGCCGCAGCAGGCGGGTGACCATGGCGCCGATCTGCGCCTTGTCGGCCCGGCCGGAGCCGGTGACGGCGGCCTTGACCTCGCTGGGGGTGTGCAGGGCGACGGGCAGCCCGCGGCGGGCGGCGCACAGCATGGCGACGGCGCTGGCCTGGGCGGTGCCCATCACGGTGCTGACGTTGTGCTGGCTGAACACGCGCTCCACGGCGACGCATTCGGGCCGGTGCTCGTCGAGCCACTCCTCGATGCCGCGCTCGACGAGGACGAGGCGGTCGGCGACCTCGGCGTCGGCCGGGGTCCGTATGACGCCGACCCCCACCATGCGCAGCGGCCGGCCCGCGACGCCCTCCACCACCCCGACGCCGCAGCGTGTCAGCCCGGGGTCCACACCCAGCACCCGCATCGCGCCCCTCCCTTCGGTCAGCTGTTTGTGCAGGCTATCGGCTGCCACTGACAACGGGCGGATCACGCCGACGGGCCGACGGGGGTGTCTCCCCGTCGGCCCGTCGGTGTGATCCGGCAGTGCCGGGCGTCAGCCCGTCAGGCGTCGACCTTGGCCATCACGTCGTCGGAGACGTCGAAGTTGGCGAAGACGTTCTGCACGTCGTCGCTGTCCTCCAGCGCGTCGATGAGCTTGAAGATCTTGCGCGCGCCGTCCTCGTCGAGCTCGACCTGCATGGTCGGCACGAAGTTGGCCTCGGCCGAGTCGTAGTCGATGCCGGCCTCCTGGAGGGCGGTGCGGACCGCGACCATGTCGGTGGCCTCGGAGAGGACCTCGAAGGACTCGCCCAGGTCGTTGACTTCCTCGGCGCCCGCGTCCAGGACCGCGCCCAGCACGTCGTCCTCGGAGAGCTCGCCCTTGGGGACGATGACGACGCCCTTGCGGTTGAACAGGTAGGACACCGAACCGGGGTCGGCCATCGAACCGCCGTTGCGGGTCATGGCGACCCGGACGTCGGAGGCGGCGCGGTTGCGGTTGTCGGTGAGGCACTCGATGAGCACGGCGACACCGTTCGGGCCGTAGCCCTCGTACATGATCGTCTCGTAGTCGGCGCCACCGGCTTCGAGACCGGCACCGCGCTTGACCGCGCTGTCGATGTTCTTGTTCGGAACCGAGCTCTTCTTCGCCTTCTGGATGGCGTCGAACAGCGTCGGGTTACCGGACGGGTCGGCGCCGCCCGTGCGGGCCGCGACCTCGATGTTCTTGATCATCTTTGCGAAGAGCTTGCCGCGCTTGGCGTCGATCACGGCCTTCTTGTGCTTCGTCGTAGCCCATTTAGAGTGGCCGGACATCCGCCTGTCTCCTTCGCGTAACCAAATTCTGAACGAACGACTGAGATCCTACCGGGATCGGCCCACCCGTCTCCCAACCACCACCCTCCTGAGGGGCGAGGGGGGCCTGAGGGGCGAGCGGGGCCCGCGGGTCAGTGCGCCGCGCGGGCCATCTCCACGAACAGGGCGTGCACCCGGTGGTCCCCCGTCAGCTCGGGGTGGAAGGACGTGGCGAGCACATTGCCCTGCCGCACGGCGACCACATGGCCGTCGTGGGTGGCCAGCACCTCGGCGCCCGCGCCGAGGGACTCGACCCAGGGGGCGCGGATGAAGACGCCCTCGACGGGGCCGCCGTCGATGCCGGCGACGTCCACGGACGCCTCGAAGGACTCGTTCTGGCGGCCGAAGGCGTTGCGGCGCACGATCATGTCGATGCCGCCGAGCGTCTCCTGGTCCTCCCGGCCGTCCAGCAGCTTGTCCGCGACCATGATCATGCCGGCGCAGGTGCCGTAGACCGGCAGCCCGGCGCGGACCTTCTCGCGCAGCGGCTCCAGCATCCCGAAGACCACCGCCAGCTTGGACATGGTGGTGGACTCGCCGCCGGGTATCACCAGGCCGTCGAGGCCGTCGAGCTCCTCGGGGCGGCGGACCGGGCGGGCGACGGCGTCGGCCGCGGCGAGCGCGACCAGGTGCTCACGGACGTCACCCTGGAGGGCGAGGACGCCGATGACGGGGTTGTCGGCGGGAGTTGTCACAGGGGGTACCTCTCAACACGTCAACGGCCGGTGGGGGGGCCCCCCCCCGGCCGCCCCCCCCCCGGGCGACACGGCGTATGAGC